>JAFSNU010000440.1 GCA_017447325.1 Synergistaceae bacterium
ATTGTCGGCGGCTATGCGGTATTTTTTAACGGCCTGTTCATAATTTCCCTGAGCGTAATAATTCTGAGCTGCCGCATAAGCCTCGCGAATTTCTTTCTCTTTCTGAGACTTGTAATAATACCACGCGCTGCCAGCCGTTATAGCCGTAATCAGAAAGCTTGCAATACATATATTTCTTGTTCGTGTCGCCGCCTTTTTAAGGCTTTCATAAACTGGGCGAACTTCCTCAAGGAGTGATTTAGATTTCTTATAATCTCCAAGTGCCTCAAAAGCTGCTATAAGACTTTCAAAATCTTTTAGAGTTTTGGCTTGTTCTTTAATCTCAAGAGCCTTAACATATTTTTCCTCAAGCTCTTTCTTATCAAGCGCCTCTTTAAGCATGATGTCAGCATCTTTATACGATACAAGGGGCTCGAGCTTGTCTATAAGAGCCTGCAAAGCCTGTAAATCTGATGTTTCGGCCTTTTCTTTTAATTTAAGTGCCTCATTATATCTCTGCTCAAGAATATTTTTAGCCTCGTCAGCCAGATTTGCAGCGTCTTTATACGAGCCTAATGAATTAAAGATCTCAATAAGATTATTTAATTCTATTGCTCCTGAGGCTTTAGCGTTTTTCATTTTTTGCAGAGCAGACTCATACTTGGTCTCAAGATTATGCATCTTTATTAATGACGCATTAGCTTCGTTTAAAAGACTTTCAGTGTCTTTATATGGCGCAATAGCCTTTAATTCAGCGATAAGCCCGTTAAAATCCTCAAATGTTTCGGCACGGTCTTTAAGCTCTATTGCCTTGAGATAACGCCTTTCAAGCTCGGCTTGCTTTTCCTGCTGTTTTCTCTCGAGTTCGGCTTGTTCTTCCCGCCTCTTTCTTTCGATTTCAGCGTTATTAATTCTGGCATATTCATTAAGCTTAATTTTTTCATCATCATTTGCGAAGCGCAGAGCAAGTTTAAATAACTCCTCATTTTCGAGGGGTGTTGCAAGCTTCGTCAGTTCATCTGGACTATGAACTTTTTTATTAATCATTAGCTTAGCCAGATAAGCGTCTGAGTTTTCAGGATACTGCGTTAAGACCGGCTGAATGAGAAGAGCGGCCTCGTCAAAATCCCCGTCCTCAATGGCAATCAATACTCGTTTTAATAAGGCTTTAGCTTTTTCAAGCTTTTTCATGCGAATTTTTTCAAGATTTAAGCGATTTTTATTAGCATACTCCTCAAGCTGTGGCTTTTCTGTTTCAGTCGCGAAACGTAAAGCGCGCTGAAAAAGTTTTTCGTCATTAAGAGAAGTTGCAAGTTGTGATAATTCATTAATATTATTAATATTTTTCTCAATCATCAACTTGGCAATATAAATATCGGCTTTTTCAGGGTCAAGATTTAACGCCTGCTCAAGAAAGCCGTCAGCCTCGTTGAAATCACCGTCTTCAATCGATAAAAAAGCACGTTTAATTAATGCGTCCGCAGTAATCTCGGTATGAGAATTAGAATTTTCAATGCTCATGCTCTATGCCTTTTAATTTAATTTAAAATTTTAAAATTTAAAATTTAAGCAGAACGGGAAGCCGCCGCATAAGCCTGAAGTTTTGCTTTTTCTTCGTCGTTGGCAAATCTCAGAGCGCGTTTAAAAAATTTATTATCATCAAGCGGC
>JAFSNU010000441.1 GCA_017447325.1 Synergistaceae bacterium
GGAATAATTTTGCTCAAGCCGTCAGGGAGAAAATTAATTTTTCTTAAATAAGCCTTAATATAGCCTATTGCCTGTTCAAATGTTTCGCCTTGAAAACCGTGATCGCCGTTTTTAATCACATGAAATTCTGAATCGGGATAAGTTTTTGCAGCTCTTTGAGAATATTCAATCGGAACTATTGAATCTTTATCGCCGTGAAGAATTAAAACGGGCCTGGAATATTTCGGCATGTCTAAATAAATATCATAGTCCCACATATCATTTACGTAAATCGGACTTACATCAAGCCAGCCGTTATATTTATAAACCGGCGGACAGTCCTCTTTATTTGCAAATTTTTTATGCAGGTCGTCCTGAATTAATAAAGCAGGATATAAAAGGACAAGCCCCGAAATTTCATCAGCATGACGTGCTGCAGTTATGACTGAAACTGCACCGCCCTGACTGCCTCCGATAATGGCAATTTTTTCAGCGTCAACAAAATCCCATGATTTAGCAGCCTCAATTACACTTTCTAAATCTTTTACTTCGGTCATAACAGACATTTCTGTAGTTTCACCGTCGCTATGGCTTCCCGGAGTTCCGTCCGTTCGAGTTTTAGGGCCGCCGCCCGCAAAATCAAACGTGTAAACTGCTATACCCTGAGATGCAAGGGCTTCGCCGTAAGCCGGCCATCTTCGGGCATAGTTGCTGCCGAGTTCATGCGCCGTGATCACTAACGGAACTTTTGAATCAGTCTCAGGCATGTAAAGAAGTCCGCGCAAAATTTTTCCGCTTGAAAGATTTTTTACATTCATATTAACAACGCGAAAACTTTCGGCATTAGCAAGCCCCGTAAAAATTGCAAAGCTCAGTAACAGCGACAAAAATAATTTTTTAATCACAAATAAAACCTCCCGAGTTTAAAATTTTGATATAATATTAACAATCGGTTTGAACTATCGGTCAAGCGTATTTTTAATAAAAATTTTTAAAAATTTTAAAATTTATTTAATTAAATTAAAAATTTAAATTAAAAGGAGAAGTTTGATGATTTATACGATGATGCAGGCCTGCAAAGAGACGGACATGACCTATCAGGGCTTGAAGTTTTACTGCAACGAAGGCTTAGTCCCGAACGTCAAGCGCGATAAGATTAACAGGAGAATTTTTGACGAACACGACATCGCCTGGATAAAAAGTCTAAGCTGTCTTAAAAACTGCGGCATGAGCCTTCAGGAGATTAAAGAGTACACTGAATTATGTCTCGAAGGAGAGTCGACTATTCCTCAGAGAAAAATTATTCTTGAGAGAAAACGGGCGCAGCTCGAGGAGAGTATCGCAGCACTAACCGCATCTATAGACTATATCGACAAAAAGCAGGAGTTCTATGATGAAGTGCTCGAGGGCAAGCGTGAGTATTTCAGCAATTTGATCCCGTGTTCGTGTGAACAATAAGAATTTATAATTCTAAATTACGTCTCTTGATATATTCAATGTACTCTTTTCCAAAAGTTTCAATACTATCCAGGACAGGTTGAAAACTTTTGCCAATTTCAGTTAAAGAATATTCAACTTGAGGCGGAACTGTCGGGTAAACTTCTCTATGAACAAGGCTCTCATATTCCATAAACTTTAACTGCTGCGATAAAGTTGAATGTGCGATGCCAATTTGTTTGCGAAGTTCATTAAACCTCTTTGCTCCGCTTGAAAGTTCATGAAAGATTAAAATTGACCATTTGCCCGCAAGTAATTCTTGAACTGTCACGAATTGACATTTGCAAAATAAATTATTTTTTTCAAAATCAATTTTCTTCACTTTATCACCTAAATCTCCATTAAAAACTATCTGATAATTCAAAAAAACCTTCTTTGATTATTTTATCAAATTGTTATAATTTATAAAAGTTAAAAATTAGAACGGAGGCAGTTAAAATGAAAATTGCAGTAGTTTGCGCTAACGGCAAGGCAGGCAGGAAAATTGTTGAAGAGGCGTTGGACAGAAATTTGGACGTTACGGCGATTGTTCGCGGCGAAAATAAATCTGCGGCAAAAAAAGTTATCGTTAAAGATATTTTGGATATCAAAAAAGATGACCTTAAAGATTTTGACGTCGTAATTGACGCTTTTGGCGCCTGGACTCCTGAGACTTTACCTATGCACAGTACGACTTTGAAAAATCTTTGCGATGCCTTGAGCGGGACAGAGACGAGGCTTTTAATTGTCGGCGGCGCAGGAAGTCTTTACATTAATAAAGAACATACACAGCAGGTCGCAGACACGCCGAATTTCCCTGAGGATTGGAAACCGCTGGCAAACGCTATGGCAAAAGCTTTAAGTGAACTGCGTACGAGAAAAGATGTCAAATGGACATATATCAGTCCCGCAGCAGATTTCCAAGCCGACGGCGAGAAAACTCAAGAATATATTTTAGCTGGTGAAGAATTTACGCTCAACAGCAAAGGCGAGAGCGTTATCAGTTACGCGGACTTCGCTGTCGCAATGATTGACGAGGCCACTAAAGGCAGCCACATTCAACAAAGAATTTCAGTACTCAAAAAATAAGAGACTTTATTAAATCTTATAGTCAATCAAAACATGCAGGACAGCCTCAATCTTTAAAAATTAGGGGCTGTCCTTAGATTTTCAATTTATTTTATTTCTTTCTCTCGTTAAAAACTTCGTTGGCAATTCTTAAAGCGTTTAACGTCCTTGGAAAGCCGATATAAGGGTTCATTGTCGTAATTACGCCGATGACTTCCTCGTTAGTCGCCCCTGAGTCAAGAGTGCCTATGACATGCGCTTTATATTGAGCTTCAGCAGTTCCAAGCGTGCCTATTACCGCCATGGTCAGCATCTCCCGCATCTTATAGTTTAAAGTGCCGCGGGTGTAAGTGTCGCCGAAACAAAATGCTGAAAGATTATCCTGCAAATGCTTCTGGTAATCCAGCGTAGCGTCACGCATTTTATTTATGCGCTCACCGTACGCGCCGACCTGAAATGCAAGCCCTTTTTCAAAACGGTCTGCGTCGGTCGTCGTCCCCTGATTTTCAAGAGGCAGCTTAACGCCTTTTGACCTGAAAACTTTGTTGGCAACTTCTAAGGCCTCAAAGACTTTCGGAAATCCAATATACGGCGCAACGTGATATAACGCTTCACGAATTTGCAGAGGCGTGACTTTCAGCGCTAACGCTCCCTCGACGGCACGCTTTAAAAATTTATGATTTTGATTTGTCGTCAGCACTACAATCGTAATTAACTGACGCTCAGTGTCAGTTAATTTTATTTGATGCGACAGGTCGCCGTAAATATATTTCTTCATGACGGCGGCTAATTCAGGGTCGTCAGCGGCCTCGCTCATTGGCTCTGAACCGTGCATTGCAGCATAATTTTCGTCAGCGATTTTTGCACGATCATAGCCATCAAGCGTGCTTGCAATTGCTGGAAGAGTAATCAGCACTAATAATAAGCTTAAAATTATTATACTTCTCATAACATAAAGTCCTCCTTAATTATAAAGTTCTTCCAAAAAATTCCTGAAGCTTTTTAATCTCCTGTTCGACGTATTCAGGGACATAATAAGTCTGAATGTGATACGCGCCCTGTATCAAAAATAATTCTTTGTCGTTCGTGCCGGTCGCTTTTTCTATTGCGTCCTCGGATAAATAAAGCGAATCCGCAGCACTTCCGGCAATCATTAATAACGGCACGCTGATTAATTTTAAATTGTCCGCAGCGTCCCATGACATCAGCTCAGAAAGGCTTGAACGGGTATATTCAAACGTGGAGTTTGGATGCCTGTGCGTTTTTCCGTAATAAATCATACCCTCACGATAAAGGTCATTTGTGATTTTCGCAATGGCATCATCAGTCAATGCGTCAAAATCGACTGTCCCTGACGAAATATTTTCACCTTTTATCTGCGCTGTCCTCGCCTCTGACGCCTGTTTAAGCGTTTCCTGAATTTTATTAACCTGACTGCTCATGTATCCCTCACGGCGGACACGGCCGGTATTGAACATGCTCAAAGTTGCAACGGCTTTTACGCGCTTTTCTGATTTAGCAGCATTTAAAGTGTAACCGCCGCCGCCGCAAATTCCAAGCATTCCAATTCGTTCTGTGTCAACGCCGGGATAAATGCTCAGTAAATCCACCATGCCGTGAATGTCCTCAGTCCTGAAGAACGGAATATCAGTGTGTCTCGGCTCTCCGCCGCTTCCGCCCTGATAAGCAGCATCAGCCGCAACTGTAATATAGCCGAGTTCCGCAAGACGCTGCGCAAAAAGTCCTGCAACCTGTTCTTTGACGCCGCCGTTTGGGTGTGCAACTGTAACAGCCGGATATTTTTTCGACGGATCGTAATCCGCAGGTGTGTAAACGTTCGCAGCGATTTTAATTCCGTTAAGCTCATACGTAATTGTGTGAACGTTTACTTTGCCCTTGACATTTTCCGTCAGCGCTCCGCCGTAAACAAAACCAAAAGCATTGCCGTTATAAGGCTCTGGCTTTCTCTCTTGAAAACTTTTTACGGGACTGATATCGGCAAAAGCAGTACCGAATAACGCGAATAAAACCATTGCAGTAAAAATTGCAAGTCTCATGATAAAACAAACCTCCATTTAATTAAAATAAATTAAAATAAACACAAAACAAAAAACTTAACTGGAGTATATCAACAGGTTGTAACTATAGGTCAAGTTTTTTTATTAGATATGTTTCTTAACTTTACAATCAAAGCGTTTACAGAAATTATCATTATTATTATTTTTAGCTTTAACAGAAATGTTAGAAGAATTTTTATTTTTACAATTATACGAATATTTTACAAGCTGGAGACACAACAAAAGTATAGCGTTGCCTCGTTTGAATTATGCATTCTATCACAACGCAACACTTTTGTCGTCCTCCTTTCAGCTTATTTTTACATATTAAAAATTTAAAAATAAAATCAAATTCAGTTTATTATATGCTTGCATTGTATTACATAAATTAAAAAATTTTTATTCGATTCCATACTCAGCCATTTTAGCTTTAAACTCAGTTTCAGTCATGCCGGCGCGTGAGGCTGCTTCACTTAAAGTAAGTATGGCGTCTTTAACGAGACCGGCAAGAGTTTTAATTGTACCTTTATCCTCACCGTGTCCCTCTATTGCCTCGATATTCGCATTGTACATCCGCTTTTCAAATTCCCAGTCTGTATAAGCTGCAAATAATCCCGGGTTTTCTTTAAAGATATCCTCAAGCTTCAGCATCTTATCTACCATTGAATCCTCTTTTGCAATCGCCTGCATGTCTCGTTCTCCTCGTGCTTACATTTATTTTTATTTTAAACTTGATACTCGGCCATTTTAGCTTTAAACTCAGCTTCAGTCATTCCGGCGCGTGCGGCTGCTTCACTTAAAGTAAGTATGGCGTCTTTAACGAGACCGGCAAGAGTTTTAATTGTGCCTTTATCCTCACCGCGAGCTTCACCCCGAGCTTCGCCGCGAGCTTCGCCGCGTGCTTCGCCCCGAAGTTCTATTGCCTTGATATTCGCATTGTACATCCGCTTTTCAAATTCCCAGTCTGTATAAGCTGCAAATAA
>JAFSNU010000442.1 GCA_017447325.1 Synergistaceae bacterium
GAAAAATTTTAGAGAGCCTGAGTCTGAAAATTTTTTGAATTGCGGGGCTGAGCGCGATAAATTTTTGAATTATAAAAATTATGAAGCTGAGAAAAATTTTAGAGAGCCTGAGCCTGAAAATTTTTTGAATTGCGAGGCCGAACGCGATAAATTTTTGAATTATAAAAATTATGAAGCTGAGAAAAATTTTAGAGAGCCTGAGTCTGAAAATTTTTTGAATTGCGGGGCTGAGCGCGATAAATTTTTGAATTATAAAAATTATGAAGCTGAGAAAAATTTTAGAGAGCCTGAGCTTGAAAATTTTTGCGAAGCCGAGCGCGATAAATTTTTGAATTATAAAAATTATAAAGCTGATAAAAATTTTAGCGGGGCTGAGCCTGAAAATTTTAGCGAAGCTGAGTGCGATAAAAATTTTAAAGCTAAAGATTTATATTTAAAAAATATTTTTGCGAGTGCTGAAGTTTTAGATTTAAAAGCTAAAGCTGTCGAGTGCGCGATTTTAAATTTGCGAACGCGCGAGGGAATTAATAAAGTTAATTTTATAAATAAGTTTGGAGAATATTTATTTAATAAAGTTAAAAATATTTTGCTTGGCTTGCCTGAAAATTTATTAATTATTAATGACGAGAGTTTAGCTTTAAGTCCGGCGGGAATGCGCGTGGGCAATGCTGTTTGGACTGAGCTTATGGATTTATAAGGAGATAAAGTTATGAAACCTGACCCGAATAAAATTCATCCGGTCGCGGGATATGACAGAGAGATATACGTTAAGCCGACTATCACAAATTCAAATATTATTGTCGGAAACTTCACGTATATTGCGGATTCAGATTTTGAAAGTCATGTTACGCATCATTACGACTGGCTCGGCGACAGGCTTATAATCGGAAAATTTTGTCAGATTGCTGCGGGCGTTGAGTTCGTTATGAACGGAGCAAATCATCAGATGAACGCGGTATCGACTTTCCCGTTTTATACGCTTGAGGGCTGGGACATGAAAGCTCCTGCGCTGTATGAACTTAATTTTAAAGGCGATACTGTGATAGGCAATGACGTATGGATTGGACAGAACGCGGTGATACTGCCCGGAGTTAATATCGGCGACGGAGTTATCATCGGAGCGAACAGCGTCGTCGGAAGCGATATTACAGCTTACAGCATAGCGGCCGGCAACCCTGCGAGGGTGATACGCAAACGCTTTGATGATGAGCTGATAGATTTAATGCTTAGATTTAAATGGTGGGACAGGAGCGTTGAAGAGATAAACGCGCTGATACCTGTTTTAACATGCAGCGATTTAGAGCGCGTAAAGCAAGAGCTCAAGGCGCGGCTTGAGTTAGAAGTTTAATTTAAAAATTAAGGAGAATGTTTTTTGAAAGTTTATTTAACGGATAGTGCGGCGTAACGGGAGGTTATTGCCGTATGCCGCAAGCCTCCCGAATGAGTTGAAATTTTAAATTTATTTTGGAGGTAATGAAGTTGAACAGAGAGAACAAGCGGAAATTATTTGAGAAAAATTATTATAAATCGCACGCGTGCAATAAAGATTTTATTTGCAAAGTCTGCGGGCGTTTGGTCACGGCGGAGGGCGCAGGAAGTCAGCACCGCAATCACTGTCCGAATTGTTTATCAAGCCAGCATTTGGACGTAGAGCCAGGCGACAGAGCGGCTGACTGCGGCGGTGTCATGGAGGCGATTGCAGTTTGGGTCAGGAAGAACGGCGAGTGGGCAATTATACACCGGTGCAAAGTTTGCGGGGCGTTGAGCTCTAATCGAATAGCCGCCGACGATAATCCTGTTAAATTAATTTCTCTCGCGATGAAGCCTATTGCGCTGCCGCCTTTCCCGCTGGACTTGGACAAGCTCGAGGCGATGACGCGCTTAATGGGCGGAGATTTGAAGTTTTAAATTATATTTTATAATTAAATTAAGCGGGGCGTTAGTTATGAAATTTATATTAAATTTTTTAATTTTAATTTTTGCTGCCTGCGCTTATGCGGGCGGGGAAAATTTATCGAAAGTTGAGGACGATAAAATGGCTTTAACGGAATTTGCAAAAAATTATCACGAGAAGATGGCGCCGGGTTATAGATCGGACTTTTGGCGGACTGATCCGGAATTTCTTGAGAGATTTGGAAATTTTGCGTTCGACGAAGTTATCAATCAGCCTGATCAAGGTCTTGACGACAAGACAAGATACATGGCGATACTCGCGGTGTTAATAGGCTCGCAGTCTATAGACATGTTTAAGGGAATGGTGCAGCCGGCTTTAAACTTTGGAGTGACGCCTATAGAGCTTAAAGAAATAATTTATCAGGCTGTCGCGTATTTAGGCATGGGACGGGTGACGCCGTTTTTAAAAGCTGCTAATGAGATTTTAGAGGCGCGGGGCGTGAAGCTGCCGCTTGAGCCTCAAGCGACCGTAGGCACTGATAGAGAGGAGAGACGAGAGCGCGGCACTCAGGCTCAAGTTGAAATTTTTGGTGAAAACATGCGCGATTTTTGGAAGAACGGGCATATTAATTACTGGCTGGCTGATAATTGTTTTGGTGATTATTACACGCGCAAAGGCCTTGACTATAAGCAGCGCGAGATGATAACGTTTTGTTTTTTATACGCTCAGGGCGGATGCGAGCCGCAGGTCACAGCTCATGCGCTTGGAAATTTTAAAGTCGGCAATGACAAGAATTTTTTAATTCGAGTTGTCTCGCAGTGCCTGCCGTATATCGGCTATCCGAGAAGTTTAAATGCGTTAGCTTGCATTAATAAAGCGGCCGAGCAAGCGGCAAAATAAAATTTTAAAATTAAAATGCGTTAAGCTTTAGAGCAAAATAAATTTTATATAAATTAAAATTCCCCTGCGTAATCTGCAAGGGAATTTATTTTAAATATTATAAATAAAAATTTTTGTACCAGTCCGCGAATTTTTTTAAGCCGGTTTTAATATTAATCTTTGGCGTGAAATTAAAATCGCGCTCGAGAGCCTGCGTGTCGGCATAAGTGACTGGAACGTCGCCCGGCTGCATCGGCACTAACTCTCGATGAGCTTCAAAATTATAATTCTCGGGCAGCACTCCGGCATTCACGAGCGAGATTTGCAAAGTCTCGACAAAATCTAAAAGATTTTCAGGCCGGCCACCGCCTATATTATATAAAGCATAATTATTTTCCGGCGCGCCCTGCATGACCCTAATAATGCCCTCGATAATATCGTCAATATAAGTGAAGTCGCGCTTGCAGTTGCCGTAATTAAATATTTTAATTTTCTTGCCGGCTCGCAAATCATTAGCTGCGCTAAAATAAAACATGTCAGGCCGTCCCGCCGATCCGTAAACAGTAAAAAATCTCAGGCCGGTGCATGCAATATTATATAAATTGCTGTACGCATGGGCTATAAGCTCATTGGATTTTTTAGTCGCGGCATAAAGCGACACGGGATTATCGACTTTGTCATCGACACTAAAAGGCACTTTAGCATTCTTGCCATAGACGCTTGAACTCGACGCATAGACTAAATGCTCAAGATTTTTTGAATTTCTGCAAGCCTCTAAAATATTATAAAAGCCGATTATATTAGAGTTTATATAAGCGTCAGGATTTGTGATAGAGTAACGCACTCCGGCCTGAGCCGCCAAGTTCACGGCTATATCAAAATTAAAATTATTAAAAATTTTATTAACTAAATCTTTATCAGCTATGTCGCCCTGAATAAATTTAAAATTATCAAAATTCTTTAATAATTCAAGCCTGTGATATTTTAAATTTATATCATAATAATCATTTAGATTATCGAGCCCGACTATAAAGCAAGAATTAAACTCAGTTAAAAGTCGGCGGGTCAAGAACGCGCCTATGAAACCCGCCGCACCTGTTATTAAAATATTTTTATTATTTAACAAAACTTTACGCATGTTTTCTATTAAATAATAAAGCCAATAAAATTAACGCGATTAAATTTAAATTTAACGAACTGCATCCGCCGCCACCGCCGCCGCCGCTCTTCTTGCCGGAGCCGGAGCTTGAGTCTGAGTCAGAGTCGCTATTATTACTGCTTGAGCTTGCAAGCTTCGTTGTCCAGATCGTGCCGGAGATATTTGCAGTGTTAGAGATCGGGTTGCTGCCGGCAGGAATGATTAAACGCTTCGTGCCGGTCGAGTCTGAAATTAAGCTTGAACCCTCGCTGCCGTTTGGAGTAACGTTCGCGAGATAAGCGCGCATTGATACAGTCACGCTGTCGCCGCCGCGATTAACTGAGAGTGCGCCTGAGCTTGACGAGGCCGCAGCTTTTGCTTTAGCTTTACTTGCGCTCTGCAGGCTTGACTGGTTAGAGCTTGAGACCGCCGGCAAGAAATTTCCGTTTGTCCTTGCGAAGCCGATATTAATATTTTTAAACAGCCAGCTTGAGAACTCAGCGTCGCTCATTGAGTAAAGCTCTTCCTCGTCAATATTAAATTCGTCTGCTAAATCTGCGAGCTCAAATTCCCACGTGCAGAACACCGGAAGCAACAAGCCAGCATATTGATTATTTAAAGCCGTGTTAATGCCCGGGGTGAACGAGTCTTTAAGTCCGCTCTTGGCCGCGCGGCTGAACGACGAGTTGCTGCTGAAATTATTGCTTTCGTAGTCGGCGAAGCTCGGCTTTGAGTTATAAGCTTTCTGGAACTCTGACGTAAATTTTTTGTCGGTCAATAAATTTGCGTCGTCTGGAGCGTTGGCCATTATGTAGAAATTAATATTATCGTTGTCAAGCTGCAAGTTAAGCTGATTGACTAAATTCATCACGTTGGGATGAATATTAGTGTCCTCTTGCTCCCAGATTACGTAAATTTTTGCGCTGTCCGAATACTCGTTGTCACGTGCTGAGACTGTGATCTTTGCCTCGCCGATCGATCTGGTATAGATTGCGCCGGAGCTTGAGCTCTCGAACACAGCGACGTTTGTATTATCGCTGTGCCATGTCAAAGGCTCTGCTGTCGTTGTAGTAGTGCCGTTGACGTAAGTCACAGTCGCGTGCAGGATTGCCGTCTGTCCGACTATTGAAAGAGTGTTCGGGATGCCGGAGAGTTCGATTGATCTTATAGTGTAGCTTGCGTATTCACTGTCGTCGTCGTCGCCTAAGCCGGACTGTGAAAGTTCGTAAGCACCGATGTCCGGGGCTGCGCCTGCGTTACTGAAGCGCAGTACGCCTCTTTCGTCAGTTCTGGGGCAGCTGCTGCTGGGAATTACGGTTCCGCTTGATAGACTTCTTGCACCGTCAATAGCCTTTGTAGAATTTGGATTGCTTTCGGATAATGCGAGAGTAGGAATAGCTATAGCGTCATTGCCGGTTCCCGCAGTGTTAGAATTGTAGTTAGCTGCTAATTCATTTTCACCGAAGAAGTCCGCAAAGCCCCAGCTTGAATTTGATATATCGTTGCCTGCATTTGTGCCGACATTATTGCTGTCCCAGTTGATATATCCGCTTGAGCTTGAATTCCCGGCCGCAAGCGTTCCAACTCTGTTATAACCTGATGAAGTTATACTGCCGCCGCCGTCGAGATATAAATAGACATCGCCAGTGCCTGTGTTACCGACCGCAATAGTGCCGATAATTCTTAACTGGCCTTGATGAACAAATATTGAGCCGCCGAGTATAGTTCCAACTGTGCTGCTTGAGCCATTATTAGCAAACGTACAGAAAGAAACAACCGTTGTCTCTGTTCCATTTACATAAAGTGCGCCGCCGTCATTCTCGCTTGAGGCACTGCTTGTATAATTGCCGTAAAATGTGCAGTTCTGTATGCTTGAAGCAGCGCTATTTGCAATATATACTGCGCCTCCGCATGAATTATCGCCGTACGTAACTTTATTGCCGTTAAAAGTACAGGATTCTATCGTAGCACTGCCTACAGGGCTTAAATATAAAGCACCTCCGCCTAAATTTCCGCTGCTGCTTGCACCGCCGCCCTGATTATTCAAAAAATATGAATACTCCAGATTAAGAGTTATTTTACTGTTGCCTAATAATATTGCGCCGCCGTTCCCAGCTGCTGCGTTGTTGCTGAACAAACTGTTTTTAACTTCAACTGCGGCTGAGCTCGTGCCTTGAGAATATATTGCGCCGCCGCCGCGGGTGCTCGTGTTTTTGATGAAGTTCACGTTCTCAAGCTCAGCTCCGCTGCCTATATAAACAGCTCCGCCTGACGCTGCTTCATTGCTCTCAAAAATAACATGCGCTGCAGTGAGCGAAGTTACAGCATAAATAGCTCCGCCGTATCCATTATCAGCGTGCTGATTTGAAAATTCAAACGGAGCTTCACTGCTAAAATCTGTGATATTAACTTTATCGCCATAGATTGCTCCGCCGCCATGTGTCGAGCTGCTTGCGGTGTTAGTAGCTGTGAAGTTGCCGCCTTTAACATCGACAGTTCCAGCCGAGTAAATCGCGCCGCCTGAGTTTCCGGCTGTGTTGCCGGCAAACGTTCCGTTGTTTACAGTCACATTGCCGGACGTATAAACTGCTCCGCCGTTCACCCCTGCTGTATTC
>JAFSNU010000443.1 GCA_017447325.1 Synergistaceae bacterium
GATAGGTAACGCCTCCAGAAACTCCTTCAGCACGTGGCTGATGACCTATTGCTTAGCATAGATAGTATCAAAAATTTTGTCAATATAAAATTCAAACCGACACAACCCGACATTTAAACCGACAAGCTGTCGGTTTAAAACTCTCCGAACACCGGCGGATATAACTCTTTTAACTTGGCCGCGACTTGCGACATAACTTCCCTGATAGCCGGATCGGCACGCTGATTTAAATAACGCTCTTTTAAAATATGTCTCCATGCTCTGAGATTTGCCGTCATGCCGAGCTTAGTAGCCGTGCAGTTAGGCAGAACTGAACGCGCTTGCTGAGGCCGGACGCCGGACGCGATTAACTTATTATAAATTTCAGCTGAGAACTCGACGGCCTGACGCCATAAAATTAAATCGCTTGTGTTAAGTTCAGGCGTGGGAGCGATAACTTTTAACGGCTCTTTCGACAAGTCAATATAACGCTGCGACTGCTGCGAATACGCGACACCTATTCTATGACGTACTATCTGATGACTTATCGAGCGCGGGACTGTCAGCATAAACGACACGCTCACGTGTTCAATAACGCTCTCATGTCCGGCTTTAACGAGCTTACTTATAAAATCATTACGAGCGTCCGCGCTCTCGCTTAAAGGGCTGTTGTAGCAGTTGCGAGCCATGCGCTCTATTTTAAGTAAATCTTTTTCAGGCTCATACTCACCGACAATCTCGGCGGACATTTTAATTATCTCTATCATCTTAATACATCGCCTCCGAGATAATTATATTATAATTTTGCCTCCTTTGAATTTAAGGCTTCGCTGATAAGCAGCTTGACATCCTCAGCAGTCAATGAAGGCTTGCGAAAATTTTTCTGTCATAATAAAATATTTCCTTGCAGAAAACTTTCGTTTTTTAATTAAGCTATTTTTTAATATGCTTTGCATTAGTCAAAACAAGACTTGCGTTAATATCGGCTTTAGGCATATTAGTCGCAAATACTAACAGCGCTCCATTTTCAGTTTCTGCTATACAGCTTAACATCGCTTCGTCTGCTATCGGCAATGAGTCGGGCAGCAGCGTTATTGACGGAATCATATTATCCCTAATAATATCACTGCGGAAGCGGGCGCACCATATATAGCCATTTGCGCTTTGAGTACTGCTTGTGTCCTTTACCCAGCTTGATGCAGGGATTGTTACGTCAAGGCTCTTCGGCATGGCATTGTCCAATATATAATATATAAACAAAGAAATCACAATCAACAAGACAGCAAAGCAAAACGTAAATCTTAGAACACTGGGAGCGACAAAGGTATTAATTGCCTGCAATACAACCGACAGAATTGCGGTTATGGCTAATATAGGCTGAGCCCATCTTTCAAGTTTCTTCATAATTGGCGAGTCGCCGTCTTTCTCTTTAATATCAAATCCAAAAACTAAAAAATACACGCAGCACCAAAAAATAGGATAAGTAAAATCCATAACTATAAACGCTCCTTTCTAAGCATGAGTGTTTATAGAATAGCACAAGTTAAAACTTCCGCTTTACTTCCAAAAATGCTGCACGATAGCAAGCACAAGCCCCATGATGATGCCTACCCACGCTAAATTCCATGAAAATTTATTCTGCATAGTATCAAGGCGGGCGTTCATAGTATCAAAACGTCCTTCTAACCTCGTATTCAGTATGTCAAATTTTTTCTCAAGGCGTTCGGCAATATTTTCATGTTTAGCCAAATTCCTCTCCATAATAGCCTCCATACGTTCCACGGTATTATTTACCAGTTTTTCTGTGGCGTCAAAACGCTGATCCATACGACGTATAGTAGCCTCGAATACATCTTTTCTCACAAATTCTTCCGCCATGGTGTACACCCCTCTCAATATGCAAGCTGTTTTAAATCTCCGCGAACTATCTCCTGAAAAAATGCGCGGTTGTCCGGCGTGTCAGGCAATTCTATTTCACGGCCTGAACTAAATTTATAACGCAGCACGCCGCGGCTCGCGCTCACGTCCTTATAGCCCGCTCCTTTATCTTCTATTAATAATTGCTCCGGCTCAGTTTGAGCTTGTGCTTTTGTCTCCGCCTCGCCTTTGCTTACCGAAGGACGCGGATCGTCCGTCTCGCCTAATAAATACGCGCTCGTCGTGTTCAACGCCTCCGCTAACTGCGGAATATATTTCATTGTTGGCGTCATAGTTCCATTTTCCCAGCGCGATATAGTAACGTAGCTAACTTTTAGCAACGCTGCAAGTTCTTCCTGCGAAAATTTTCCCTTACGCAAATTTTTTATTTTATCTTTTAGCTCCATTTTTATTTGTCCCCTTTAGCGATATTTTAGCGTAAACGCTTAATTTTAGGCCATAAAGTAAGCGTTAAAAATTTTTATCGAAAACGTTAAAAATATACTTGACAAATTTTAGCGAAGGCGTTATACTCTTTTCATGATTTAGCGATAACGCTAAAAATCAAAGGAGGGGGTTTTAATTTTAAACGGCAAAGAATTAAGTAAAAATATTCAAACGTTAAGACAAAAGGCAAGATTAACGCAAGAAGAATTAGCGGAACGTGTTGGAGTAAGTTTTGTAACCGTCTCACGCTGGGAAAATGGGACAATGACTCCTAAAACGCTAAAACTTAAAAAGTTAGCGGCGGCGTTAAACGTCACGGAGGACGAGCTGCTGAACGGGCCGAAAAACGATACTTGGACGCTTGAAATCAAATTTGATAATTCTAATTCTAATAAGGAGTTGATAGACATGGTAGGAGATGTGCCTTGCATTTCATCGATAACAGGTACGGCAAAAGGAGCAGTCTTAACGCTCTCAGGCAAATGGGACACTTTTAGAGACGACGCGAAATTTCAGGATTTTATAGACCAGCTCGTAAAAGCACGGGATAAAATTTTGCGGCTCGGCGAAGACTGGACAGATTAAGCGGTTTTTGATTAGAAAGGTGAGTAAAGCTATGACAAGCGAACTTCAAATATTAACGACGCGTAATTTTAATGGTTTAAGTTTTGATTGCTATCACGA
>JAFSNU010000444.1 GCA_017447325.1 Synergistaceae bacterium
ACATGTTAAAATATTAAAAGTTTTGCGGCTAAAAGTTTTGTTTTATTTTTGTAAAGTTTGAGAGGACGGTCTAAATAATTTTGTCGGAAGAGATTTTGAACGGGAATAATATTAATAATGAAGAGGAGACGATTGATTCGGAAGCAGTAACTCAGCTTGACGGAGGAAAGTTAATAAAGCTGCCTTTGGTCGGCGAGATTAAAGAGAGTTTTTTAAATTACGCAATGAGCGTCATCGTTGACCGAGCGCTGCCTGATATTCGCGACGGTTTAAAGCCGGTGCAGAGGCGCGTGTTATTCGCGATGTCGGAGCTTGGATTAAAGCACAACACGGGCTATAAAAAATCCGCGCGTATCGTCGGCGAGACAATGGGTAAGTATCATCCGCACGGCGACTCGTCTATATATGAAACTATGGTCAGGCTTGCGCAGGATTGGAATTTAAGATATAAACTCGTTGACGGGCAGGGCAACTTTGGAAGCATTGACGGAGACAGTCCGGCGGCCATGCGTTACACTGAGGCGAGGCTGCATAGACTTGGCGAGCTGATGCTTGAGGATTTAGATGAAGATACTGTTGACTGGGGGCCGAACTTCGACGAGAGTTTAAAAGAGCCTTTGTCGCTGCCGTCTATTTTGCCGAATTTATTAGTTAATGGGAGTACTGGCATTGCAGTTGGAATGGCGACTAATATGCCGCCGCATAATCTGAGCGAGATTGTAAACGTTTTGTGCTGGCTGTTAAGTGAGCATTTAGATCCTGAGCAGGCGAGCTTGAGCGATATAATGAAATTTTTGCCCGGACCTGACTTCCCGACCGGCGGATTAATTTTAGGACGGGCGGGGATTATCGAGGCGTATAAAACTGGCCGAGGGAAAATTATAATCCGCGGCAAAATGCATATAGAAGAGGGCAAGCGCGGACGCAGCAGCATAATTATTACAGAAATTCCGTACGCAGTTAATAAGAGCTTATTAATAGCGTCGATGGTCGAGGCCGTGAATAATAAAGAGATCGACGGAGTGAGCGAGTTACGAGACGAGTCGGATAGAGACGGAATGAGAATCGTTTTGGACTTGACGCGCGACGCCGAGCCTGAATTAATTATGCGTCAGCTCTATAAAAAAACTGCGCTGCAAAGTACGTTTGGAGTTATTAATATTGCGCTTGTTGATAAGCGGCCGCAGATTTTGCCGCTCGCTAAAATTTTAAAAGCATTTTTAGATTATCGGCGCGAAATTGTCAGACGGCGCACGAGCTTTAGATTAAGACAGGCAAGCGCGCGCGAGCATATAGTCGAAGGATTGATTAAAGCTCTTGACGATATAGATAATATAATTAATTTTATTCGCTCTGCTAAAACAGCGCAGGAAGCCCGAGATTATTTAGTTAAAAATAATTTTACTGACTTGCAGGCTCAGGCGATTTTAGATATGAGACTGCAAAGACTGACGGGTTTAGAGCGCGATAAATTAAGCGGCGAGAAGTCAGATTTATTATTAAGCATTGCTAACTTTAATAATATTTTAAATAATCCTGATGTCTTAGACAAAGTTATTCATGACGAGTTAAAAGAGTTAGGAGCGAAGTTCGGAGACAAGAGACGCACTGAGATTATAGATAAATACGAAGAGATCGCGGACGACGATATGATCCCGAATGTTGATATAGTTGTGACGTTGTCTCGTGACGGATTTTTGAAGCGTCAAGACTTGGCAAGCTACGCTCTGCAAGGCAGGGGCGGCAAGGGACGCAAGGGCGCGAGCGTTCAGGCTGAAGATGCCATAGCGGCTTTATGCGTGACGAATACTTTGAACGATTTATTTTTCTTCACGAACAAGGGCCGCGTGATGACGTTGCGAGGCCATGTTATACCGGAGACAAGGACGGGCAAGGGCAAGCAGATCTCTCGTTTGCTTCCGCTTGAAGAGGGCGAGACTGTCGTTACGTTAGCATCTGGAGTTTCGTCGGGCTGGGAGTACGCGTTCTTTATCACTAAAAATGCGATTGCAAAGCGCGTGACCGTAAAAGATTTAACGGAGAACAACAGGCCTAAGCGCGTTATCATGCTTGACCCGGGCGACGAGATCGCGCAGATTTGTTTAACGAGCGGCGAGGATGATTTGTTGTTAGTGACGCAGGAGGCTAAGGCTTTA
>JAFSNU010000054.1 GCA_017447325.1 Synergistaceae bacterium
ATTATTAAAATTATAAATTCATATCTAAAGGCCTGTTCAAGTTTCAGCGCAAAATAAAGCCCCCGAAGCGAGAACTTGGAGGCTTTTATTATACGCTCAAGCGGCGTTTTATATCTCATGATTTACCTTTTTAATTTAATCTAAATTTTATGCTCAAGCCGTATTTTGGAGATAAGCGCAGCTCGAGCAAATCAAATAAATGGATCCAGGGTCCGCGACCCTGGCTAAACATCAAGATTTTTAACTAAATGAGCGTTGCTCACGATGAAATCGCGGCGCGGCTCGACCCTGTCGCCCATTAAAATATCAAAATACTCGTCGGCTAATAAATCATTGTCAAGCTCAACGTGCTTTAATATTCTATTAGCCGGGTTCATAGTCGTGTCCCAAAGCTGGTCAGGGTTCATCTCACCGAGGCCTTTATATCTCTGCACGGCAACTTTCGACGGGTCGGGCGCACTGTCAACATGCTCGCGAAGTTCTTTGTCAGTATAGCAATAAACTACGTCATTCTTGCCCTTGCCCTTCTGCACTCGATAAAGCGGCGGCTGAGCTAAATATAAATAGCCTTGAGTTAAAAGCTCCGGCATGTGTCTATAAAAGAATGTTAATAATAAAGTGCTTATATGCGCTCCGTCAACGTCAGCATCGGTCATAATTATAATTTTATGATAACGTAATTTAGACGCGTCGAACTCGTCGCCGATTCCGCAGCCCAAGGCCGTAATTATCGTCTGAATTTCTTTATTCGCAAGCATCTTGTCAAGTCTTGCCTTTTCAACGTTTAAAATTTTTCCGCGCAAAGGCAAGATTGCTTGAAACGTCCTGTCCCGTCCTTGTTTCGCACTGCCGCCTGCGCTGTCACCCTCGACTATGTATAATTCAGTATTTTCAGGATTTTTAGACGAGCAGTCCGCAAGTTTACCCGGCAAGTTTAAGCCCGTCATCGCACCCTTGCGCACAAGCTCACGCGCTCTCTTCGCCGCCTCGCGCGCACGCCTCGCCTTTAAAGCTTTGTCAACAATGGCTCTGACTATGTCCGGCCGGTCTTCAAATATAATTTTTAACTCTTCATATACAAACGTGTCAACTACGCTTCTAACTTCGCTGTTGCCGAGTTTAGTTTTAGTCTGGCCTTCAAACTGCGGCTCGCCTAACTTTACTGAGATTATGCAGGTCAAGCCCTCTTTTAAATCTTCACCCGCTAAATTCTCTTCTTTGTCTTTAATAAATTTATTATTCCGCGCGGCCTCGTTTAACGCTCTCGTTAAAGCTGTCCTCAAGCCGACTAAATGCGTCCCGCCCTCGATCGTGTGAATTAAATTTGCGTAACTAAATATATGCTCCTGATATCCGTCGTTATACTCAAAGCCAACGTCAACAGCGTAATTATCTTTTGTGCCTGAGATAACAACCGGCGGAGTAAATAAAGCCGTCTTGTCACGATCTAAATACTGCACGAACGCGCTGATGCCGCCCTCGAAATGATAGTCCCTGCTCTCGCCCGTGCGCTCGTCAGTCACGAATATATGAAGTCCCGCGTTTAAAAATGCAAGTTCCATGAAGCGCGTCTTCAGCGTGTCCATAGAGTGATGAACGTCTTCAAATATACTGTCGTCGGGCAGATAATGGATTCTCGTTCCCTGCCAGTCAGCCGGCTTGCCTTGTGACAAGTCAGTCACGGGCACGCCCTTTTCAAATCTCTGCGAATATTCAAGCCCGTTACGCGCTATAGTAATTTCAAGCCATTGCGATAAAGCGTTAACGACAGAGACGCCAACGCCGTGAAGTCCGCCGGAAACTTTATACGCGCCCTCGCCGAACTTTCCTCCGGCATGTAAAACAGTCAAGACAACTTCGCAAGTCGGACGACCGTTATACGGATGCGGCTCAATGGGAATGCCGCGCCCGTTGTCCTGCACTGTGATGCTCTCGTCTTTGTGAATTATAACTTCTATTTTGTCGCAGAAGCCAGCCATTGACTCATCAACTGAGTTATCAACTACTTCATATACTAAATGATGCAGCCCCCTTAAAGCCGTGTCGCCGATGTACATGCCAGGGCGTTTGCGCACCGCCTCAAGTCCTTCAAGAACTTTTATGCTTCCTGCCCCGTAATCGTTCTCAATGCTCTCGATGTTCTCTGTATTTAAATTCATAATACTGCCTTTCTTTTAGCTTTTTTAATATTATACTACAGACGCGGAAGTGAGTAAGTGAGAGTGTGATTGTGTGAGATTATATTTTAAAATCAGAATGCTGCTTATAAATATCTTGCAGGAG
>JAFSNU010000445.1 GCA_017447325.1 Synergistaceae bacterium
CTGAATTAAACTCCGGCTTTGAGAGTATTAAAAATAATATAAAAATATTTAAGCGTAAGTTCGAGATAAAAGATTTGGACAATGCGATGCTTGCGGTCGCTGCTTCTGACGACAGAGAAGCGAATAAATTAGTCGGGCAGGAGGCCAAGGCGCGTAATATTCCCGTAAGCGTTGCCGACGCGATAGCCGAATGTACGTTTTTCTTCCCTGCGTTAATAGCATCAGGAGCTGCGAGTGTCTCCGTGTCAACAGCCGGAACGTCGTATCACACGACTAAACGCCTTGCTGACAGGTTAAGATCTGTCTGGGCGCGTTGGGTAGCTGAAGAGAGCGAGGCCGAGAGCGAGAGTGATATTAATAAGCCCGTGCGTAAAATTAAAATCGGCAGCCGTGCCAGTGCGCTTGCAGTTGCTCAGAGCAATTTAATTATTGAAGCTATAACTAAAGCTCATCCTGAAATTGAAGTCGAGTTAATAATCATGCAGACGACCGGCGACGTGAACATGAAGCCATTTGCAGACATAACAGACCCGACGGGAATTAAAGGTCTGTTCACGCTTGAGCTTGAGAACGCGTTATTAAACGGCGATATTGATTTAGCAATTCACAGCTTGAAAGACGTGCCGATGAAATTAAACGAGAAATTGCCGATAGTCGCGTATTCAAAGCGCGAAGATCCAAGAGACGCTTTAGTGATAAATAATCCTGACGGGAATATAATCGGCTGTTCGTCGCTGAGAAGACGTTTGCAGCTCGCTAAAATTTTCCCGGACAAACAAGTTCTTGCAGTGCGCGGCAATCTCCAGACGAGATTAAAGAAATTAGAGTCCGGCGAGTTCGATATGTTAGTCTTGGCCGCTTCGGGCTTAAAGCGTTTAGGCCTTGGCGATAAGATCGGCAAATATTTTGAAGTTGACGAGATGATACCGTCGGCAGGTCAGGGCGTGCTTGCGTGTCAGGGCAGAGCCGGCGAGGATTATTATTATCTCGACGCGATAATCGACAAAGACTCGCAGGACTGCGCGATAGCCGAACGTGCTTTCGCAACTGCGCTGGGCGGAGGCTGCACTCAGCCGGTAGCCGCTCACGCCGTGATTAAAGCTGATAATAATTTAGAATTAACAGGACTTTATATCGAGATGCGGGATAATAACATTAATATTTATCACAAGAAAGTTTTGACCGGCTCTCGCTCCGACGCGGAGACTATAGGCCGAAATTTAGCCGCGCAGATTATGAGAGAATTTAAGCGTTAAATAAATTTCCCGCTGAAAATTTAAATTTAAAATTAAAAATTTAAAGCTCGGCGGGAAAAGTTTTTAATTTAAATATGCGAAAGTATCTCAGTGTCTTTGATAAGATTTTGGTCATTGCCGTAAAACTCGCTTTCGTTCCTAACTGAGTTTACATCCGCCATGCCTCTGTTCTTCTTTCGTATATATTCTTCTTTGGATTTACAATAATAATGATTAATGCGAATTTTACTAAATGAAACTTCGTCAGTGATAGCCTCTTTAATTATCTCGCCGTTCTCGTTGAAATTATGATAGCCCCTGAGATATATAGGCCGGTGAGGATTAAAGAAGCAAAGAACTTTTTGCGGGTCGCAAATAGTCTTAATATGGTGATTAGAGCCAAAATCTTTCTCAGCACACATCAAAAAATTCTCTAACACGCCACCCGCCGGCTTTGTCTCATAGCCGCTTGAGCCGAATATCAGCCAGTTTGCTCCGATGCCTCCGGCCTGCTCATGCGATTTCATAAATTCATCAACAAATTCATATAAATTTTTATCCGGCACTCTGCAAAAGCAAAACTCGTCTAAGTCAAGCATAGCCATATATCTAAATTTATCTTTATAATTATTAA
>JAFSNU010000446.1 GCA_017447325.1 Synergistaceae bacterium
ATTTCAACGCCGCGTATCGCGCTGACTGCGGCTGAGTATTTAGCGTTTGAATGCGACATGCACGTCGTTGTTATCTTAACGGACTTGACGAACTACTGCGAGGCTCTGCGCGAAATTTCGGCTGCACGTAAAGAAGTCCCGGGCCGCCGCGGCTATCCTGGCTATTTATATACAGACTTAGCAACTATGTACGAACGCGCCGGACGCTTAAAGGGCAAGAAGGGCTCTATAACGCAAATTCCAATTCTTACAATGCCTGAGGACGACAAGACGCATCCGATTCCGGACTTGACTGGATATATTACAGAAGGCCAGATTATTTTGAGCAGAAGCTTGCACCGTCAGGGAATTTATCCGCCGGTTGACGTCATGCCGTCGCTGTCGAGACTTAAAGACAAGGGTATTGGCAAGGACAAGACGCGCGAAGATCACGCCGACTTGATGAACCAGTTATTCGCAGCTTATGCGCGCGGCAAAGAAGCGAAAGAGCTTGCGGTAATCTTAGGTGAGGGCGCGTTGTCTGACGAAGATAAAGCGTTTGCTAAATTCTCGACCGTGTTTGAGGACAGATATATCAGACAGGGCGAGTACGAGAACAGGACGATTAAAGAGACGCTTGAACTCGGCTGGGAGTTATTAACTATGATCCCGACGAAGGAATTAAAGCGTGTCCGCGACGCGTATATCGAGAAGTACTTGAAGCCTATGCTTGAAGCAAAAGCAAAATAAGGGGGCGGCGAGCGATGGCACGCATCAACGTCAACCCTAACAGAATGGAATTGTCCCGTTTAAAGAAACGGCTTGCGGTCGCTAAACGGGGTCATAAGCTTTTGAAAGACAAGCAGGACGCGTTAATCAAAGCGTTTTTAGAGAAGGCAAGAGCCGGCAAAGAGCTTCGTGAGGACGTCGAGAAGGAGCTTGCGGAGTGCTACGGAACTTTTGTGCTGTCCCGTGCGCAGACAACTCCTGAGATTTTAGAGCAGGCGTTAATCTTCCCGGGCGCGGAGTCGAGCCTGAGCGTCAGCTGGCATAACGTGATGAGCGTAATGGTGCCGGAGTATGACGTGAAGCAAGAGGGCAACCCGGTTAATTACGGCTTTGTAAACGTTCCGTTATTGCTTGACTCAGCTCTTGAGCAGTTCAGCAAATTAATTTTAAGATTATTAAAGCTTGCTGCTGAAGAGAAGGCGATTAGATTAATGGCCGGCGAGATTGAACGCACGAGACGCCGCGTCAATGCGCTTGAGTACGTCATGATACCGAACTTGACCGAGACTATAAGATATATCAGCATGAAGCTCGACGAGCAGGACCGCTCGACCTTGAGCCGCTTGATGAAGATCAAAGAGATCGTTTCGGGTTAAGCTTAATAAAATTAAAATTTAAAATTAACAGGCCTCTTTAATTGCAGGAGACCTGTTTTATTTTGCGATAAAATTTTTATTATTTATTTATTATTACTGTCATAGTCTAAAAGCCTCAGCGCGTAGCTTTTCTTGTCGTTCTTTGCGACGGAGTTTAAAATTATCCCGCACGAGAAAGTTAATAAAGCAATTATAATTAAAGCGGCTGATAAAATCGCAAGCGGCACGTGCGTTATATAGCTTGTTTTAATAAACTCGCTGATGACAGGCCAGCCTGTTAATAAGCCTATTAAAGTTAATAAGCCGCCGATCAGGCCAAAGAATTTTAACGGATGATAATCTTTGCAGATCGCGCCGATTGTGAATAAAACTAAAAATCCGTCGGTTATAGTATTAAGTTTTGAGACGCTGCCCTCAGGCCGGTCTCTGTATATAATCGGCACTTCACGGACATTAAAGCCTTTGTCAAGCGCGTGCAAAGTCATTTCAGTTTCAATCTCAAAGCCTTTTGATAATACCGGATAATTTTTCACAAATCTTTTGCTG
>JAFSNU010000447.1 GCA_017447325.1 Synergistaceae bacterium
AATGCACACGGTCATCCCGGCATTAATTTTATAAATAGGCGTTATAGTGCGTCTGTCTTCGTACTTTCGGGGAAAGAAATATAATAAATCTTCAAGCGTAAAAATTCCCAGCTTGTTTAAAGACTGGGATTTTTTTTCGCCTATGCCTTTTAAATCTTGAACTAAACTATTAAGAGTTATCGCCGCGCTCATGCTCATACTCGCGTTCGCGCTCATGCTCAGCTCCCTCGAGCAAATTTTTCTGGAAACGCTCCATAAAATTTTCGTTCTGAACTTCAACGCTCGGCGTCGAATTCATTTCGTTTTCCAATTCCTGCTGCGCGTTATTTATAGTCCTGCCGAAATTTATTAACAAGCTTGCAGTGTCCTGCAAAAATTGCTGCTTCTGCAAATTTAAAACTTTTAATTTATTTACATACTCTTCAACCTGACGCGACGCCTCGTCAAGCATTCTATCAGCTTCGGACTGCGCGGCGTCAAGCATCCTGTCAGTCTCCTGCGAAACTTCGTGCTTTCTAATATCTAAATCCCGCTCCAAATTTTCCCAGCGTCTCTGCGTCTCGGCCTTTAACTCTTCAGCTTCTTTAATTATATTATCAGCCGAAATTCTCGCCCTCGCAGTTATATCAGCCGCCTGCTCTTTGGCTTCTTCTAATTTATTTTCAGCCTCGATCCTTGCCTGCGACAAAATTTTTGCCTTCTGCTCATTGGCCTGCTCTTCCATGTCTTTAGCGGCCTTCTGCGCCTGAATCAATGCGTTTTTAATCATGTCCGTCATTGACTCCTGCTTGCGAACATATTCCTCTAAATCATGAATCTTCGCGTCGCGCTCGTCAATTCTTAACACATAAGCCTCTAAATCATCGGCGACTTGATTTAAAAAATCTTCGACTTCCTGAATTGCATAGCCGCCGAACGAAACTTTTTTAAAACTCTTTAACTCAACGTCCCTTGCTGTCAATAACTCGCTCATTTTTACATTTCTTCCTCGGGCTGATTATTCTCGACCCATTCTTCAAACATTCCGTCAACCGGCGAGACAAGATACTGCTCGCGGCCTATCGTGTCCATGCGCCCGCCGCACGCAAACGCAACGCCCCGCATGAAAGTTATAAACGCGCTGCCCTCTTCGCTCAGCTCTCTATCGCTTAACTCGTTCAAGTCAAGCAAGAGCATTACGCCGCCGCGCAAAGCGTCCCTCAGCTGATATTTAATATCTTCCGACGGCACGCCTTTAAACATCACAAGACCGACATTGCTTCCGCTATTATTATTAGCTTCTTGCTTCATATTATTTTTGCCGCTCTGCTTCTTGCTCTTAAATTTATTTTTAGGCTGCGGCGCCTCTTCATAGTCTTCATCATCGTCATAATCATCATCGTCGCCGTAAAAGCCAAGAAATTTCATTACATTAAACAATTTACAACGCTCCTTTAAAGCATAAACAAAATTTTTATTTATTAATTTATTATATACTATAATTTATTTTATTATTTTATTATCTATAATCACGCTCGCCGAAAATCAAGCTGCCAATTCTAACTATGCTTGCGCCCTCTAAAATTGCAAGCTCAAAGTCGCCGCTCATTCCCATAGATAATTCTTTTAATTCAAGCCCCGTTCTCTCTCGCGCTCTCTCCGCAAAATTTCTTAACATCTCAAACGATTTTCTAATTATAAATTCATCTTGACTTATCGGACCTATAGTCATCAAGCCGTCAAGCTTTAAATTTTTTAAGCTAACAACTTTATCTAAAATCTCAAAAAATTTTTCAGGCTCTGCTCCCGTTTTATTAATTTCACCGGAAGTATTTATTTCAATTAATATATTTATATTTTTATTTAACACACAGGCAATTTTATTAACGCGTTCTGCTATCTCTATGCTATCTATGCTGTCTATGCTATTAAATAACTCTACGGCCTTACGCGCTTTATTTGCCTGCAAATGCCCTATTAAATGCAAGTCTAAATTTAATTTAAAATCTTTAAATTTATTTAACGCTTCCTGCACGCGATTTTCACCTATTAAATCAACTTTATCAAACGCATTTTTAATAAAATCCAATTCATGCGTCTTAGTCACGGC
>JAFSNU010000448.1 GCA_017447325.1 Synergistaceae bacterium
CCCGCGTCGATAGTCATCTGAATTAATTTCAGCACCGCCGGATGATGCGTGTCAGCAAATCTCTCGAGCTTCGCGTTCTGCCTGTCAATCGCGCAAGTGTACTGCGTCAAGTCGTTAGTGCCGATCGAGAAGAAGTCAACCTCTTCAGCCAGCTCGTCAGCGCAGACTGCCGCCGCCGGAGTCTCGATCATTATTCCCGTTTCAAACTCGCCGATTTTAATTCTCTCGCGCTCAAGCTCGGCTCTGCACTCTTCAAGAATATTTTTGCACTCCTGCAGCTCCCACAAGCTCGTTATCATCGGGAACATAATTCCTAAATTGCCGTAAGCCGACGCACGCAATAAAGCGCGTAATTGCCGTTTAAAGAAATCTTTGCGCGTTAAGCAAATTCTAATTGCTCTGAAGCCCAAGGCCGGGTTCTCTTCCTTGTCCAAGTTCATATAGTCAATAGTCTTGTCCGCGCCTATATCGCACGTGCGAATTATAATCTGCCTTGGCGCTAAAGCCTCGAGAACTTTTTTATACGCGTTGAACTGCGTCTCCTCGCTCGGGTCGTCTTTACTGTGCAAATAAACAAATTCCGACCTGAAAAGTCCCACGCCCTCCGCGTCATTCTCTATTACGGCATTAATGTCTTCAGGCCCGCCGATGTTCGCGTAAATTTTAATCTTGCGGCCGTCGCGCGTCATGCTCGCCTTGCCCTTTAAATTCTTTAACGCCTCGAGCTTCTTTAAATCCTCGTCATGCTGCGCCTGAAATTTATTTATTAAATCTTGCTCAGGCTCGACGTAAAGCGTCGCATTATAGCCGTCAAGAACTGCAAATTTTCCGTCCCATTCGTCAAGATTTATATCTTTGCACTGAATGATAGTCGGCAAATTCATGCTTCTGGCTAAAATTGCCGTGTGTGAATTGGAGCTGCCCTCGCGCGTGACAAGTCCTAATAATAAACTTTTATCAAGCTTGACTGTCTCGGACGGAGCTAAATCTTCGGCTAATAAAATGCTCGGCTCTGTAACATTATTTGACTCGTAGCCAAATAATGCGTCAAGCATCGCGACTTTTAAATCAATAACGTCCGCGCTTCTCGCCTGAAAATATTCGTCGTCCATCTCACGGAACATTTGAGCCGAACTCTCAAACGCATTTTCAACAGCATACTCGGCATTATGACGCTCGTCGATAATTAATTCTTTGCACGCGTCAATTAAATCTTCGTCGTCCAGCATTAATTCATGAGCTTCAAAAATTCCCGCCGTCTCCTCGCCGGAAGTCTCGAGCGCCTTCTCGTAAAGTTCATGCTGTATCGCCTGCACTTTCACGCGCGCGCTTTCAAATCTTTCAAGCTCCGAATTAGCTTCAGCCTCGTTAATTAAATTTTCTTTAATATCGTAAGCATGAGCCTTATAAACTTTAATCCTGCCTAAAGCAATTCCGCTTACGACTTTCAATCCGCTTGCGCTAATCATGACTGCAAGCTTACATGTTCTCTTTCAAAAATTTCTCGACTGCGGCGGCGCATGCTTCTTCATCCGCGCCCTCGACCTGAATTAAAACCTCGTCGCCCTGTTTAATTCCCAAGCCCATTAACTTCATTAACGACGAAGCCTTTGCGCTCTTCTCGCCCTTAACAAACGTGACGGTGCTTTCAAAATTCTTTACTTCTTTTGCGAGAACTCCCGCCGGACGAGCGTGAATACCTACCGGGTCTGTGATCGTGTACTTAAATTCTTTCATGCTTAAATACCGCCCTTTCAAATTAATAAATTAAATTAAAATTATTTAAATTAAATATTAAATTTATTATAAAATAAAATCTATTAAATTTAATTAAATTTTACATTTTATTAACAGGAGTGAAAATTTTTGAGTTTTATTAAAAAATTTATTGCGCTTGCATTAATTATTATTTCAGTGCCGGGCCTTGCACTTGCGGCTGACACTGAGACAAAGCCGGTCGATAATATCGCCGCGCTTCAGCTTGAGATCAGCAATGACATCGGGAAACTACGAGAGACTATTAACAACGAGCTCGCTGATTTAAAACTCGGCAGTACTGACATTGAAGAAAGGCTTAAAGAACTCGCGATTTTAACTGAAACTGCTTCGGACGACATGACGGCATGGGGTTACACTGATACGCAGCGCGAGCGGCGCATTCAAGTTCTGTCTGAGCTGAGCGTCGCGTACACGGCTTATGCGTCAGCGGCTTACGGTCGTTCTGACGCTCAAGCTCAGGATCATGCGGGCACTGCTTCAAGTGATGCGGCAGCTAAAGTCAAGAATGAGAATGAGATCATAGCCGAGGGACTTGGCGCGATCGAGAGCCCGGATATAAACACGTCGGACAATCTGAGACAGGAGATCACGAAGACGTCGCGCGGCATTGACATGCAGCTCTTCGCTTTGCAGTCTAAAATTAATAAATTAAAACTTGATTTATCCGACTCGGCCCGCATGAGAAAGGAAATTCAAACGGCTCAAGAGGGCGGAGAGGCAATAGAGATACCCAGAACTCACGCTTTAGAGTTTGAGAACGCGAGATTAAACGCCGCGCTGTCGGCTGTGCAGGTTAGACGAATACGCGCAGTTTTTGATAAAGACGTCGCGTTAGTGCAGAGATTAAGGCGAAGGCTTGCGTCCATTCAGGATAAATTAATATTCCCCGAGAAACTTTTGGACGCGAATATCCAAAAGCTTCAGGAGAGAATAGACGCCTTGGCCGAGGAGATGAGCGGAGTGAGAAGGTCATTGAACACGGCAAACTCGGCTCTTACCCGTGCGAGAAACGCTATGCACGCCACTCACACTTCAGGCCTGAGCAACAGCGAAAATATCACGCCTGAGTATGCAAATTTATTAGCGCGTCAGGCGAGATTAAATTACTGGGAGTACATGACGACGCTAATCGACGACGAGATAAAGTTAATACGTGAAGAGCAGCACATATGGCGCAGCAGGTATAAATTATTTAATGACCAGGCCACCGGCGACGAGATCTGGAAGATACGCGACAGCACCCAGAAGAGAATAGCCGAACTGCAGAGACTTTTAGACGGTATGCGCACGACGCAGAACGATATTTTGCGGCAGATCTCGTCCATGCAGACGCAGCTCGAGGCTAAGAGAGAGGGACAGGACGAAAGCGACGGTGTTAAAATTCATCAGAATTTAACGCGGGCTATAGACGTTCAGCGTAAAATTATTTTAGATATTTTAAATCGCTATGAGGCTATTATTCCGCAAGCCGTGTTCTTACAGCAGCGTTTATACAACGAGGCAAGCGACAGGGTAAGCGCGATAAGAATTGCAGAAAAAGTCGAGAGCTTCAGCAAAGAAACTATAATGGGCTTTTTGGACACTGAGCTCTGGCAGGGCGAGGGCTATTCGGTCACCGTCGGGAAATTAATAATCGCCGTCTTAGTGTTTTTATCAAGCTTCTTTTTAAGTTCTTTCGGCAGCCACTGGATAAAGCGCAGGATGTTAAAGCGCGGCGTGAGCGTCACGGCTTCTAACGGCACGCAGAGAATAGTATTTTATATTTTATGGATCACTTTCGCGTTAATTGCATTAAATATAGTCAAGATACCTTTGACGGCTTTCGCGTTCATGGGCGGTGCCATGGCGGTCGGCATTGGATTTGGAATGCAGAATATATTTAATAATTTAATATCAGGCTTTATAGTAATTTTTAGCAGGCCGTTCAAAGTGCATGATATTATAGAAGTTGCGGGCAACGCCGGAACAGTTCAGGATATAGGCTCGCGAAGCACTACTATAAAGACATGGGACGGCCTTGATGTAATTCTGCCTAATAGATATTTCTTAGAGAACAGCGTCACGAACTGGACAGGTTCGGACATGAAGAGACGTAATATATTAAAAGTTCAAGTGTCTTATGACTCGGACACGAGACAGGTCGAGAAATTATTACTGAAAGTAGTAAAAAGTCATTCGAAAGTTTTAAACGACCCTGCGCCGTTTGTAGTGTTCAGTGACTTTGACGCTTCGGGCTTGAACTTTGACCTTTATTTCTGGATAGATTTGCGGGAGGCGTCGGCGGCGAAAGTTGCGAGCGACATGCGGCATTATATATTCTCGTTGTTTAACGAAGAGGGCGTGGCCTTCCCGTTCCCGCAGTTGGATGTTCATCTGGACAAGTTAGAGAAGCCGGCAGCCGAACAAGACGCGGACGCTGAAGTTGAAGAAGTTCAAGAAGCTGAAGCTAAAGAAGCTGAAGCTAAAGCTAAAGACGGGAAATAAATTTTATTAATTAAATTTAAATTTAATGGGACAGGATTTGTTCCTGCCCCAAATTTTTTTAGAAATATATTATTAAATTTAAATTAAATTTAAGTTAAGAATTTAAGTAAGAAGGAGATTTATTTAAATGGCAGTGACTAGAGACAAAAGATTTAACGAGCTGTGGCTGACGGAAAATTCAAGCGATAATTTAAGACTTTCTTTGAAAGTTAATGAAGTATTGCACAGCGAGCAGACTAAATATCAGGATATATTAATAGTTAATACGCCTGAGTACGGCAGGACTTTAATGCTTGACGGAGCGTTCCAGCTGACTGAGCGCGACGAGTTTTGTTATTCGGAGATGATGGCGCACGTGCCTTTATGCGCAGCTTTAAATCAGCCTGAAAATGTTTTGATAATCGGCGGCGGCGACGGAGCGATATTAAAGCAGGTGTTAAAGCATGATATTAAAAAATGCGTGTTAATAGACATTGACGAGCGTGTTATAGCTAACTCGCAAAAATTTTTGAGTAGTATCTGCGAAGATGCGTTTAAAGATAATCGCGCTGAGATCAAGTGCATGGACGCGCTGAAATATATTAAAGATATTAAATTAAATAATAATTTGAAGTTTGATGTGGTCATAGTTGACAGTACAGATCCGGTTGACTTCGCGGCGGGCTTGTTCATGGCGGACTTTTATAATGACTTAAAGCAGATCATGAGCGATAACGGAATTTTGACAGAGCTGACGGAGTCTCCTTTTACTGACACGGATTTAATGCGTCAGGCTATCGGGCAAATGCGGCAAGTCTTTAATAATGTTAAATTATACTGGGGCGCAGTGCCGACTTATCCGTCGGGAATGTGGACGTACGGCATCGCGTGCAATAATTTAAATATAAATCTTGCCGAGCCTGTTCGCAATGTTAATAACACGCGCTATTACACGAACGAAATTCATCGCGCGTCGTTCGTGCTGCCGCCGTTCTTGAGCGAGTTAATAAAATAATTTAAATTTAAAATTTTTCCCTTCAAGAAATAAAATATATTTATGCTATAATCTTTAGACTTTAAAGCTTAAAGCAAGTTTGAAATGCTTAAATTTAAAGTTTTAAGTTTTAATTAGTTTTAATTCGCAGTATTGGGGTGAAATTTTTATGGCGGGTAAACGCATTAAAGCAGACGGCATTGGAGAGCGTGACGAGGTCTCTCTCAGAAATAGAATGGCAGGGGCAGATATTAAAGACGGGATTAAGTCTCTGGGCAAGGCTCTTGATATTTTAGTCTGCGTCGGCGAGACTTACGAGGGAACGAGCGTCACCGAAGTTTCTGACAAGCTTGAAATAAATAAAGCGACTGTGTCAAAAATGCTTTCGACTATGGCGTCAAGAAATTTTGTGCGCAAAGATATTCGGACGCGGCGTTACAGACTGGGCTATAAGCTTATTGAATTAGGCGCGCGGCTTATTGAAGCTATAGATATAAGAACGGAAGCTTATCCGTACTTGAAGGCTCTTGAGAAGAGAGTGAACGAAGTAATTAATCTGGCTGTGTATGACAACGGCGAAATAATTTACGTTGACAAGTTCGAGGGCAGCCGGCCGCTTAGACTTCATTCGTCAGTCGGAGGACGGGCGGACTTGACCTGCACTTCGGTCGGCAAAGTGTTAATGGCATTTTTAAGCGAGCAGGATCAAGCGTATTTAAAAGACACGCATAAAGTTATAGAGCGCAGGACTAAGAACAGCATCAAGACATGGCAGGAGTTTGAACGTCATTGCGAGAAAGTTAAAGCTCAGGGCTATGCTCTTGATATTGAGGAGAGCAGCGAGGGAATTATGTGCGTGGGCGCGCCGGTCTTTGATTACTCGGGGAAAATCGCAGGAGCTGTAAGCATTTCATGTCCGACAGTGCGGTGCAGCTTAGATAATTTAATGCAGCTTAAAGATATTTTGCTCGAGACCTGCAATAAAATTTCGGCTGAGTGCGGTTATAGCGTATAATATAAAAAATTTTTAAAATTAAATTTATTAATTAAATTTATTTTTTATTTTTATTAAGGAGAAACTTTTTGCATGAGCAATAACTGGGAAGTTATAGTATTTATTATTTATTTAATATTCATGCTCGCAATAGGCGTATGGTTTTTCTTCAAGAGCAAAGACCAGAGCGAGAAGGGATATTTTTTAGGCGGCCGTCAGGTCGGAGCTTGGGTTGCGGCGTTGTCAGCCGGAGCTTCGGACATGAGCGCATGGGTGTTAATGGGTCTGCCGACTTCTATCTATGCGTTAGGCCTTGGACAAGTTTGGATCTCAGTGGGCTTGGCCGTTGGATATACTTTAAGCTGGATTTACGAAGCGCCGAGACTTCGCGCGTTCTCGATCGAGGCCAACGACTCTATCACGATACCGCAATATTTAACTAATCGCTTTTTGTCAAGTTCAAAAATTTTGCAGGTTATCTCGGCAATAGTATTTTTACTTGCTTATACTATATATTCCGCCTCGAGCATTAAGGCCTGCGGAACTTTATTTAACACGGTGACGGGCATTGACGCGCAGAGTGCAATGTATATCTCAGCTGTAATTATAGTCGGCTATACTTTCTTGGGCGGGTTCTCAGCTGTCACATGGACGGATTTCTTTCAAGGCATGTTAGTATTAGCAGCAATGTTTATAGTGCCTTTAGCGGCGGCGGCAATGCTTGAGCCTAATGCCGGAGCAAATATTATAGAGCAGACACCCGGCTTCTGGAACGCGTTTGCGGACTGGCGCGAAATTATTTCCGGCTTTGGATGGGGCTTAGGCTATTTCGGAATGCCGCATATTATAATAAGATTTATGGCGATTAAGTCTCAGCATGAATTAAGAAAGTCGGCAAAGATAGGCATTACTTGGACTGTGTTAATAGTTTTATTTGCAGGTTTAGTCGGAGTGATAGGCCGCATGTTTATAGGCTTTGACGAGAACGTTAATAATAACTCGCTTGTATTTATAGTAATGGCCCGCAGAATTTTCCCGGCTGTAATATCAGGCGTGCTGCTCTCGGCTGTATTAGCGGCGGCGATGAGTACGGCGGACAGTCAGTTATTAGCTGCGGCGTCAGCTTTTGCCAGCGACGTTTACAGGCCTGTTATTCGTCACGACAAAGTCGGCAATAGCGAGATGTTATGGGTAGGCCGTCTCGTAGTTTTAGCTATAGCAATCGCAGCTTTAATATTAGCTTCAAGTCCGAATGCCGGTTCTATAATGTCTTTAGTCTCTAATGCTTGGGGAGTGTTCGGAGCGGCGTTCGGCCCGGCAATTATGCTGAGCTTATTCTGGAGACGCATGACGTTCTCCGGAGCTGCCGCAGGAATTTTCACCGG
>JAFSNU010000449.1 GCA_017447325.1 Synergistaceae bacterium
TTATTGCGGCAGTTGCGGCGTTAGTTGCGGCGGGCTGGTGGCTTTATAACAACTGGGACAAAGTTGTTAATGCAATCGGCGCGGCGTGGGACTGGCTGAAAAATATTTTTATTTCAGGCTGGGAATGGATTAAAAGCTTATTTAGCTTTGAGTGGATAAGCAGCTCATGGGACGCTGCTTGCGATGCGGTAAGCGCGGGCTGGGAGCTGCTGAAGAGTTTATTTAATTTTGACTGGCTGAATAATATATTTGACGGCGTGATAAGCGGCTGGAACAAGCTTGTGAAAGTTATTAAAGCCGGCTGGAATAAATTCACGAAAATTTTCACGCTTGATAGTTTAAAAAATATCTGGCAGGGACTTGTGACCGGCTGGGAGAGCGTAAAGACTTGGATATTAAGCGGCTGGGAAAGCTTTAAAAATTGGATAACGCCCGACTGGCTGAAAAATTTTTGGAGCGTATTAGTCTCGAGCTGGGAGAGCGCAAAAAATTTAGTTGCTCAGGGCTGGGAGAGTTTAAAGAATTTATTTAGTCTTGAGACTTTAGCGAGTGTATGGGACGGCTTAATATCAGGCTGGGATAATGCGAAAGCAAAACTAACGCAGTACTGGAATAATTTTAAAAATATTTTCACGGTAGAAAATTTAGGGAAAATTTGGGACAGCTTGCTTGAAGGCTGGGATCGCGTAAAAATTTTAATCGCTCAAGGCTGGGAGAATTTAAAAAATTCTTTTGTTGGAGAATGGGCGGGGAATATTTGGAACGGACTTGTGACAGCTTGGGACAGCGCGAAAAGTTTAATAGCTCAGGGCTGGGACAGCTTGAAGAATTTATTTACGCTTGAGAGTTTAAATAATATTTGGGACAGCTTTAAATCAGGCTTTGAGGCCGCGAAAAATTTAATCAGCTCAGGCTGGGAGCTATTAAAAAATTCTTTTATCGGCGAGTGGGCAGCTAATGTTTGGAGCAGTTTTAAATCAAGCTTTAGCACGGCAAAAGAATTTATTAATTCAGGCTGGGAGAGCTTGAAAAATATTTTTAGCTCTGAAACTTTAAGCAAAGTCTGGGACGGCTTTAGCAGCGCGTTCAGCGGTGCGATAGGATTTATTAAAAAGACGTGGACTGAAGTTGCGAACTGGATGGGCAGCGCTTTAAATAATATTTGGGGCGGCATCACAGGCGCATGGGACTGGATCTGGGGCAATTCAGAAAAGACAGAGCAGCAGACTGTTCAAGCTCAGACTAAAGACCTGACTATTTTAAATAAAATGTATGAGGGCTTTGAGGCGAAAGTTCAAGAGATGACTAACGCTTGGAACCCGTTTAAAAAATCTTTAGGCGAGGGCTTTCAGAATATTTTTAATATCATGAAGCAGGTCGGCGATATTATTCGGACGCATGTTATTACGGCAGTCATGGAATTAAAATCGTCTTTAGATTTATTGCAGTCAGGAATTGAAAATCTTTCGCGCATTGGCAATATTAGCCTTAACATTCCGGCAAGTCAGGTGCAAGAAAGCGCAAGGGCTCAGGGCGCAGCCGCAGGGATTGATAAGTCGTTTAAGTTTCATGCACTCGGCGGAATTTTCACGCAGCCGCATATGGGACTTGTAGCTGAGGCCGGCCCGGAGGCTATTATTCCGTTGAGCGACCCGTCAAGAGGCGTGCCGTTGTTAAATCAAGCCGCTGATATTTTAGGCATGAATAATTTTGCGATGCCGGAGTTTAAAGAGAATGCGTCGGCGGGAATTTTAGCGGGCTTATCGCGTAATAATCAAGCTGAGAGTTTTAATGAGCCGCAGGCTGAGAGACGTGAACACAGAGCTGCACAGGCTAATAATAATATGAATGTAAGAATGGAGGCGGTGACGACCCCTGTGTATCTTGACGGCGATTTAATCGGTGAGTTTATCACGAGATTTTTCGAACATCAAGAGATGCGGAGCGGCGCACCGGCGTTAGCTTAAAATGGACGACGAAGAATATCAAGGCGCATTAGGTGACTGGGGCGACGAAGAGTATGACGGCGCATTAGGCAACTGGGACGGAGAGAGCAGCGGCGGCGGCGAAGAGAGCGGCGCTATTGCCGACGTTGACAGCGGGGACATTATACACTTTAAAATTAATCCCGAAAGCATTGAGGACAGCAAGGATACAAGCTATGCGAACATAGAAATACCAGGCATGAGCCACCCGCGTTATCAGTTCACGGGCGGAGGCGAGCGCGTATTATCATTTAGCATTTATTTGCATGAGGGCGCGGGCGACGACGTTGGAAGTTCGTTAAAATTATTGCGCTCGTGGCTGTACGCTGATTATTCGGAGGGCAAATTAAACGACCCGCCGAAGAAGTTATTAATTATATTCGGCGATAACTGGCCGGACGAGGTCTGGCTGCTGCGCTCTTTAAGAATTACGCACAACAAGCTTGATAAAAGTTTAAACAGCATTTATGCGGAAGCTGAATTAGAGTTTATAGAATTTATAGACGAGAGTATCGGGGCGGGTGATGTGAGAGCATGAGCAAACTTGACAGCACAAGCCGTTATAATTATTCAACTTTATATTTGGATAAGAACAACGGCGATTTTTTCGGAACGAGGCAAGCGTTGCGGCTCAGGCCTCACAAGACCGATTTATTTCATCAAGTCACGGACGCTGATAAAAGACGCATTGATTTAATTGCTTATAAATATTATAAGGACGTGAGGCTTTGGTGGATTATAGCTGAAGTGAATAATATTTCAAATCCGCTGGAGCTTCAGACCGGCCTGATATTAAGAGTGCCGAGCTATGAGCGCGTGATGCTTGAGGTTGTGAATTAAAGATGAGCGTTGATACTTTCGCGCCGATTTTTATAATCGAGATTGACGGGCAAGAGCTGAGCGTTGATATTAGTTCGCATATCGAAAGATTTAGCTATGACGACGATGAAGAGAAAATGGACGAGCTGAGGATTACGATATGCGATTTAGATTTTAGTTTTATAGACAACGAGCAGCTTCAAGAGGGGAAAGAGATTAAAGCCCGCTGGGGCTATCTCGGCAACATGTCAGAGATGAAGACCTGTACGATTAAGGAAATTAATTACACGTTCGGCAATGACAGAGTTGCGAGAATAGATATTACAGCTTTGGACAAAGGCCATAAACTAACAGGCCGCGCCGCGCGAACTTGTTGGAGCAATAAGAAAATCGCTGATGTAGTGAGTGACATTGCGAGCAAACATAATTTCACGCCTAAAGTAAATATTAAAGAAGATGTGCAGCTTGAGTTTTTAAGTCAAGGCGGCAAGTCTGACTGGGTGTTTTTGAAAGAACTTGCGGCTGAAACGGGCTGCGTGTTTTATGTGAGCAACGACGAGCTGCACTTTGAGCCCGATGAAGTGAGCGAGCCGGTTCGAAAGTTCACATGGGGCAAGGACGGCGACGGCTATTTGCAGAGCTTTAGAATTAGTTTGAACGCAGAGAAAGGCAAAGGCACGGCAAGAGCTACAGAGAGCGCGGGGCTTAATCCGTTGAGCAAGAAGAAGATTAAAGAGACGAGCAAGGCTGAAAGCTCAGGCTCAAGCGTTAGAGTTGTAGCGTTAGGAGACAAGCCCGTGAGTGAGAATAATAAAGGCGGCGGGGCTTTAGCTGATAATAAAGTCGGCAGTGAGACGGCTTTAAAAGCTAAGGACGACGAGGCGGGGCGAGTTAAAGCAACACCGGCTAATAACGCAGAGACGGCGAAACTCGCAGCTCAGGGCAAAGTTGCTAAAGCGGCAATGCAAAATTTGGAAGCAAGCGCGTCTATAATCGGACTGCCGTATTTAAAGGCTAAAGACACTATTACTATAGAGAATTTAGGCGGAAGATTTTCCGGCGACTGGCGAATTAAGAAACTCACGCACAGCATTTCACGGAGCGGGTACACTTGCAGCTTGACGTTAGCAAAGAGCAACACGGGCAGCGGCGGCGGGAGCAGTGACAAGAAGCCTGATGCCGCGCCTAAGACAGCTAAAAATAATAATGCAAAGCCGGCTGATAATAAAGCAAGTAATAAAAAGCCGCCGAGCCGGACTGTAGATTTGAGCAAAACAGGGTGGAAATAAATCATGAGCGAAGAATTAGAATTAGCGGGCAAACATAGAGGCATAGTCGTTGACAATAATGACCCGTTGAAGTTAGGGCGTTTAAAGGTTCGAGTGGACGCAGCATACGGCGAGCAGCCCGTTGAGAATTTGCCGTGGGCGTGGCCGTGTTTTGCTTACGGGGGAATGCCGCAAATGGCTTTATACACAGTGCCGGAAGTCGGAGCGGGCGTGTGGCTTGAATTTCAGTATAAAGACGGACGGCCTGACCCGACCTATCCCGTTTGGACTGGCGTGTGGCTTGCGGAGAGTGAAACACCGTCGCAAGTTGCAAGCGGGGCAGAGGACGCGCATTGCTATAAAGTCTTGAAGACTGCAAGCGGACATGCGTTGACTTTCTGCGATAAAGACGGCGAGGAGTTTATAAAGCTTGAGGACAAGAACGGCAGCTATATTTTATTTAAGGACGGCAAAATTTTTATTAACGCCCCGAATGAGATTAAAGAGACGGCGGGTGTGATTAATTTGAATTAAATATTTTGAGGAGAGTGAATTATCATGCCGCCAGCAGCAAGATTAAATGACATTTGCACAGGACACGCGTGTTTCCCGCCGAGAGCTAACGTACAGGGCAGCCCGAACGTGTTCACTAATTCACGGCCTAATCATAGGCAGGGCGACGCGTGGAGCGTTCATTGCTGCACACATCCGGACGTGCCGCATGGATGTCATGGGAGCGTGCTTGCAAGCGGGAGCGGGAGTGTCTATATTAACGGCAAGCAGGCGGGGCGCATAGGTGACCCTGTAGCTTGCGGCGGGACTGTCGCGACGGGAAGCGGCAATGTGTTTATCGGAGGATAAGAAAATGAGGTGATATAAATGTGGCGCGGAATTGCGTACCCTGTTAAACAAGGCGACAAGGGATTATTTAACGAGGCGAGCGATATTAATTTAATTCAAGGAAATATTTTGCAGATTTTAGGCACTCGCAAGGGTGAGCGCGTCATGCTGCCGGAGTTCGGCTCGCGCATAATGGATTTTATCTTTGAGCCGTTAGACCATGCGGCCTGCGCGTTAATTAGGTTCGAGGCGATACGCGCTATTAAAGCATGGGAGCCGCGAATTATCTTAAATAAAAAATTAACGCGGGCGAGAGCTTATCCGTCAAAATTCGCCGTCGTGCTTCATTTGAGATTTTATTTAAAGCCGAGAAGTGAAATTTATAAATACTCAGTCGAGATAAGCCGGACTGGAGGTGTGCGCGGATGGCTGGGTTAAAACGTTTTAGCTATATAGACAAAGACCACGCGGCGATTGTTGAAGACTGCATAGCAAGGATTAAAGAAGTTTACGGCGCGGACGCATGGAATGATTTCGAGGAAGATAATTCAGGCGTTATGCTTGTCGAGGCGTTTGCTTATATTGCCGACTTATTATTATTCTATTTAGACCGGCAGGCAAACGAAGTCTATTTGCCGACTGTGACAGAACGGCAGAATTTAATTAATTTATGTAAATTAACCGCTTACACGCCGTCCGGTGCAAAAGCAGCTCAGGCTGATATTAGAGTGAGCATTAAAGAGCCGCATGATACTGATGTTGTACTGCCTAAAGGCGCGCAGATTGAAACGCAAAGCGGCGTGATGTTCGAGACGCAGGATGAAGCGAGAATTAAAGCCGGTGAGTTAAGCGTTACAGTAGGAGCAATAGAGGGCGAGACGCATGAAGATATTATAGGCGTGTCGAACGGTGAGGCCTATCAAGAATTTTATTTGCCGTTAGCCGGTGTAATAGAAGTTGTGAGTTTGAGCGTCGGCGAGTATGACTGGGAAGCAGTCGAAAGCCTTGCAGATCACTTAGCGGGCGAAAAGATTTTCACGGCAGAGCTTGACGCATGGGGCAGAGTTCGAATTACTTTCGGCGACGGAGTGAACGGCTTAATCCCACGGACGGGCGAACGTATCAGCGTCGTTTATAGAGTCGGCGGCGGAGTTCAGGGCAACGTCGCGCCTAATACTTTAACGAGCATGAGGGATATTGCGCTTGATGAGCAGGGCAATAATGTGCCGGTGAGCGTCACTAATTTGAACTGGGCTTCGGGCGGGGCAGAGCCTCAGAGCATGGAGAGCATTAAAAAGCAAGCGCCGTTATGGTTCGCTACTCAGCAAAGATGCGTGACACAGGCCGATTATGAGACTTTTGCCGTGAATTTTAATTCGCCGGAAGCAGGCCGAATTGCTAAAGCTCATGCTGTGGCAAGAGTGAAAGACGGCGAGGCAAATGTAATTAGAATTTATGTTTTGACTTACGGGCAGGACGAAAACAGCGTCGCAATGCCTACGCAAGCCCTGAAAGATAAATTACTTGAGTATTTGAATAAATATAAAATGCTCACGGACTGGCTCGAAATTGAAAACGGATTTTGGAGCAGTATAAATAAAATTTTAAATTGTAAGTCTCTCTTGCGTATGAAAATAAAGTAATGTATATTAAATTTTAAAATTTATTTTATTAATTAAAAAATAAAAATTAATAAGGAGAGTTGCAGTATGGCTCAAAAATTTTTGCGCTCATGGCTGTTAGTGTTGCTGCTAATTTTGCTTGCGTTGCCGGCAAAGGCAGATGTCCCTATCGATTCGGCGCACTTTCCTGACGCTGCGTTTCGAGAGGCTGTCCGCGTATGGGATACGGGCTATCGAGGCTCTACCGGCAACTGGATCGGCGTAAACGACGGAGTTCTACATCCTGATGAAATAGCAAGGGCAACAGATATTACAGTTTTTTCGCCTGCGTCATCGCTTAAGGGCATAGAATATTTTCATGCTTTGAAAAACTTGTCAGCCGCAACGGCAATTTGACGAGCGTTAATCTCAGTAATAATCCTGGGATAGGAGTGTTGACCCTAGACTATCACAAATTAACACAGATTAACGTCAGCAACTTGTCGGGGCTTCATCATTTTCACTGCATAGGCAACGAGCTTACTGCGCTTGATGTGACGCAAAATCCTGCGTTGACTGCTTTATATTGCGACAATAATCATATTACTGAACTTGATTTAAGCCGCAATAAAGCTTTAACAGAAGTTCACTGCTACGGTCAAACGGCCAAGGGCTTAATAGTCAAGGCGACGGATAAGGGCTATGAAGTAGATATTAAAGACTACGTTAAAAATCTTGAAAATCTTGACGTGTATTCATTTCAGGCCAATCATCGCAATGAGCCGTTTGTTTCATACGAGGACGGCGTCGTAACTTTTTCAGAACTGCCGGAGAATGTGACTTATTTTTATCGCACTCATTCGCCGAATAACGCATTAATGGACGTCACTATAGAGCGTTCTCTTATTATTTAAGCTATTGGAGGCGGCGGGCCTAATCACGGCCAGGAAATTATCTGCGATATAGACGCTAATAGTTATAAAAATTCAAAAGGCGAGGCAATCGACGAGGCTTATATATCGCAGTTGCAATATTCTGATTACGGCAAATTCGGTTTCACAGCCGACGGCAACAGCAGGATTATATTAAGAGTTCGAACTGACGCGCCAGGCAGTGTGACTTTTTCGATGCCCGGCAATAACTTAGGCATTGGTATTGAAGCTTTAACTAACAGAGCTGATTTAAATTCCGGCGGTTCTGTTGCAGCTTATGAAATTGAGGACGGCGTATATCAAGCCTCGGCAGTTTTAATCGCGCCTGAGACTTTCCCGTCCGGCAAAAATTTTCCGTCCGACTCGTTCGCAGTTGTTGTGACATTTTACGGCAGCGACGGCTCTGTCAAGACCGGTATGATCGAGCTGAAGATCGAGGCCGCGCCGGTAATATTAATCCCTGGATTTTCAGGTAGCCTGACGAGATCCGCTGTCTTCTCCGGACTAACCGCGAATAACTTTAACAAGTCTCATATCTATGAATATAAATATAGTCAGTTTAAATACTTTGATGAGACATGCGCAGGGTTGGATAAGTTATTAACCAATATATTCCGCAGCTATGCTCAGTATGGGCTGGTCTGCACAAAGGCCGACATAGCAGCTTACGGAGCTGGCGGTCTCATCGCTGAAAAATTTTTGTCGGACATGCAGAAGGACGCAAATTCTTACACGTATAATCAGCCGGCCGTGAGAAGGCTCGTGACGATAGCAACGCCTCATTACGGAACTCCGTATGCTGACATATGGCTTAACTCTGATTTATTCTTGAATATTCTGGAGGGTACTACGTACGGACCAATAAAACTTTTATTAAAGACACTTATCAGTGCGAACAGAGAATTTGTCCTGAAAGATGACAGATTATTTCCTGAGCTTGCTACAACTGCAGCGCATGATTATGTTTTCCCGAAAGGCGTGCCGGTGTTCTGCATTTACGGAGACGTAAGCGATGAGCTGCTCACGGAGCTTGTAGCCGAGCTTGCCGATCGTATATTACAGATGAAGACAGACGGCAAACTCATGTTCAACTTCAAAGATATTCCCGGGACGGCTGTAGCATATGCGCTGAAATATTCGCCTATATTATTAGAGAAATATGCGCCCAGAATAGCATCAAAGCTCTTGCAGAGCCTTGCGCTGAAGGCTGTGCCGTTCATAGGCTTGGTCTCTCTCGGCAAAGATATTAAAGATCTAGTGTCATTGTCGATAATGTTGACGTCCGGCCTCATGTTCAACTCTCAGAAACATGACATGTATGTATCTGCATCAAGCGCAACTGGAAATTTCACTGCGTCGAATGTAGGCTTTGAGGGAATGGAACATGAACATTTTCAGATTTATAAACAGCCTGACATAGGCAATAGAACCGCAGCTTTGCTTAAGGGGTCAGCGTCTGTCTTCAGTACCCCGTCACGGCAAGCTCCGCCGCTAAATAATTATAATAAATATAAATATTCAGCGAGCAAGGCCGAAGAGACGTTTAAATTTATTGAGGCCTTAAAGTTAAGCGTCGAACCCGCCGCTTTTACTCTTGCAGAGGGCAGAACGCAGACGGTGAAAGTTAACGTGACGGCAAATCATGAGACTAAATATGACATTTATTGCTTCATATATGACGGCACTGACGGCAAAATATTTATAATTCCCTCGAGCGACAACACGGGCAGGAATTTTTACGCTGAAGTTAATTTTGACTATAATGACTTAGGCAATAGAAATATGTTCTGCTTCTCGTGCAATCCCAGCGATGACACAGGCGAAAGCATATATGTATCAAATGTCGCGCAGATTACAGCCGTGGCCGACATGACTAGTATAGACGCAGTCAGCCTTGATTTTAATTACGGCGCAGAGCTTAGAGCTTACGTCAGTGCTGATGCGCCCGCTGGACTCTATGCCATTGACAAGGACGGAAATTACTACGATATATCCTCTCCGTTAGCCGGCACTGAATGGATAGTTGAAGATCCGTCGATTGCCTATATTGATGAAAACGGGCGGGTTGTAGGCCTTAAAGAGGGCAGCACTAATTTGACAGCTGTCTATAACGGAGTGAGCGCGTCGGTAACGGTCGAGGTCGGCGAGGCTTATGACACGGAAGCCTATCAGGACGAAGATAATAATAATGAAGATAGTGAAAATAGCAATAATGAAGATAATAATGAAAAAGATGACGAAGACGGCAAAGGCGGCGATGACGCAAAGCTCACAACTAAACGCAGCGGCGGAGGCGGCGGCTGTTCGTCTGTTAATTTCGGCATGTTTGCTTTATTGTCTTTAAGCGCGTTTGCTGTAAGCGCAAGAAAAAGATTTTAAATTTTTAAATTTAATTTAATTTTAAGGAGGTTTTTGTTTCATGAAGAAGTTTTTTGCGGCGTTATTGCTGCTCTTGCTTGGGGCTGCTGCGGCTCATGCATCAGGAGCGCAGCTATGGGCTCATCACATATCTTTTGCTGACATGATTAACGGTGAGACAAAGTATGACAACGCGTCTTTCGCCGGAGTATGGCTGCATGTTCGATCATATGATGTTACAGTTGAGCAAAAGCACTTGGATGCTAAAGGAATTATGACTCTCGACGGCGGCTTCTATACTTTTAACGGCGAGACTAACTATGGCGGAGAGCGGAGCTTTGAGCTGCTGCCTGACTTAGGAGATATGTATATCGGCTATGATGAACTTGACTACGGCCCGCCTACAGCGAGTGAAAACAGCTCATGGTTCATAGGCTCGGCTGACACGGGGCTTAACGGAGTAAAAGTCTCGTGGGAGTTTCCGACTCTGCCAGAACTTGACGGCTCATGCACTATTTCTGATAAATTTCTCAGCACTGCCGAGCAGCTTCAAAAAATTGTGCCGTATATCAAGCTGAATTATGACGCGTCAGGCAAAGTTACGTCTATTAACTGGGCAATAGTAGATCCAAATGATATTTCTAAGCCTATTTCTGTAAATTATCCGTCAAGGGTAAGGATCAGGTCAAGAGCTAATGGAGAAGATCGCACTTGGACTGAGGACAAGTATGAAGCTAATGTAGTTTTGTCAGGAGTGATAGACGCAGACGGCTTTGATCCGAGCCAGGTAGATTTATGGATTATTCGCTTATTTAACCGAACAGATCCTGATAATAGAATGGTAACTGAATGGCGGTTAACGCCTAAGCTTGAGCTTGAGCTTGCGGACAAGTCCAAACCGTTTGATGAATGGCAGCAGTCGCCTGAAGAATTTTTCAGCGGAATTGAATCTTACGGTCATATCCCAGACCCGATTGATCTCTCGCACTTAGATAATAACGCGGTTAAAACTTCCGGAATATTCTTCGCTGCGGATGCGCTCCCGTCGGCCTATGATTTGAGAGACGACGGCGGTCTTCCAGCTGTAAGAAATCAGGGAAACTACAGGACATGCTGGGCGCACGCGGCCATGAGCTCAATGGAGTCAAGCTATATGAAGCAGGGACTGAGCACTAAAAAATTGGGATTGACTCCTGACTTGTCCGAGCTGCATATGGCTTGGTTCGTTTATAAAGACCCGCAGGAAGGCCGTGCGTTCACGGCTAACACAAGTAATATTCTTGACATTGGAGGCTATGAGTCGCAGCCCGTAGCGTTTTTAACGAGAATGGCCGGCGCCGTCAGCGAGACGTCCTTGCCCTATTCCAGCGCGGCCAGCGTTGAGACTGTCACAAGCGGTAAGAAACCGGAAGATTATTCTGTAGCAATACGCATAAAGAATATATATCAGCTCGGCACGCTTAACGAAAATAACAGAGAGCTTGCGAAAAGACTTATAATGGAGTACGGAGCTGTTAAGATTGCATATTTGCATGATAAAAGCGGTTTTAACAAGAGCAGCGCGGCATATTATTACCCGTCGAATAAGTGCTGGGGACATGCGCTTACTCTTGTAGGCTGGGACGATAATTTCTCACGCGATAATTTCAGTCCGAATAAACCGGCAAAGAACGGCGCATGGCTTGCCCGCAACAGCCGAGGCAACGGCTGGGGAGACGGCGGATATTTCTGGATATCTTACGAGCAAAATATCGGCGAGGCCACTGTGTACAGCGTTGCGAGTGACAGCAAAAATCTTTATCACTATGGACACGACGCCCTTGGCCGCACTCGAAGCGTGAACTGCCAATGGTCAGCTAATGTCTTTCAAGCTAAGAATGACGGCGAGGTTTTGCACAGCATCGGCTTTTATACAACTGATAATAATGCTGAATATGATATAGCCGTCTATAAATTCGGCGATGATAAGCCGGTTAAGACGCCCGTGAACGGCGAGGCAGTGATTAGCTTAAAGGGAACAATGGCCGTCGCCGGTTATCATACTTTGGAATTGCCTCAGTCTATAGAGTTAAAGAAAGGCGAATATTTTACGGTTGCAGCTAAGATGTCGACGCAGTTTTCTTATCCGACAGCCGTCGAGGAGACAAGTTATATTGCAAACGCAGTTATTAACAGCGGCGAAAGCTTCTTCTCGCTTGACGGATTGACATGGGCGGACGGCAGCAACACATCGGCAAAAGACGAGGCCGGCCTTGAGGCAACGCCGTATGCTAACGCGTGCTTAAAGGCGTTCACGTATATATCATCTCAGCAGCAGAATGACGAAAGCGAAGGCGGCAGCACAGGCAAGGGCGGAGGAGGAGGCGGCGGATGCGCTGCTGTGAATTTTATAAATTTAACAGCTCTGCTTGCCGTTTGCGTATTTTACAGCGCAAGACTGCTGTTAAAGAATAAATAATTTATAAAATTTAAGCGGGATTTTTATTAATTAATAAAGTCCCGCTTGAAATTTTTTAAAATTAAATTTTATTTGCAGACGAGCTCAGTCCAGCCGAATGTGTCCGGAGCGTTGCCCCACTGAATTGCAGTAAGCGCGTCATATAATTTTTGCTCAGTCTCTCCGATTTCAAAATTATTCACTATATATTTTTTGCCTTTATAAGACAGTTCGCCGATCGGAGATATTACGGCCGCGGTGCCGATGCCCCAGGCCTCTTCAAGCTTGCCGTTCTCAGCCGCAGTAAATAATTCTTCCGCGCTTAATAATCTCTCTTCGACTTCAATGCCCCATGATTTAAGCATCTCAATGCAGGACTTGCGCGTGATGCCCGGCAAGATCGAGCCTGTTAATGCGGGCGTGACAATCTTTCCGTCGATCTTAAACATAACGTTCATTGCGCCGACTTCTTCGATATATTTGCGCTCGACGCCGTCAAGCCATAAGACCTGCGAGTAGCCTTTCTCCATTGCCCTGTCTCCGGCTCTGTTGCTTGCCGCGTAATTTCCGCCGCATTTAGTATAACCCGTTCCGCCGCGTACTGCTCTGACGTCTTCTGTTTCTAACATAATTTTGACGGGCTTTAATCCTTCTGCAAAATAGCTTCCGCTCGGCGATAAAATTATAATAAACATCGCCTGATGAATTCCGTGAAGGGCGAGCTCGAGGTCGGTAGAGAAAGTGAAAGGCCGAATATAAAGCGACGTTCCCGGGTCGCTCGGCACCCATGCTCTATCAACTTCAACTAAAGCCTTTACGGCCTCTACAAAAATATTTTCGTCGATCTGCGGCAGGCTCAATCTCTCGCACGATGCCTGAAGACGTCTTGCATTCTCGTAAGGTCTGAACAATCTAATGCTGCCGTCGGACCATTTATAAGCTTTCATGCCTTCAAAGACTTCGTTTGCGTAATGAAAGACGCTCGCTGCCGGATATAAAGAGATCGGGCCGTAAGGAATTATGCGCGGGTTGTGCCATTTCTCAGCGTCGTTGTAGTCCATCACGAACATGTGATCCGTGAAGATCGATCCGAAACCGAGCTTGTCGGACGGAGGGAGAGTGCCGGGGTTAGGATTTTTTGTTACTGCAATATTCATTTTAATTAAAATCCTCCAGTTCAAAAAAATTTTAAAATTAAATTTTATTTTAAATTAAAAAATTATTATAACTCTAGTTTAAAATTTTTTTGCTTGAGCTTTGGCTCGCGGTCTTAAAAATTTTTGCTTGAAAAATTTTAGAGCTTGATAAAAATTTTTGTCTGAAAAATTTTAGAGCTTGTGAAAAATTTTTGCTTGAAAAATTTTAGAGCTTGATAAAAATTTTTGCTTGAAAAATTTTAGAGCTTGAGAAAATTTTTTGTTTGAAAAATTTTAGAGCTTGAGAAAAATTTTTTCTTGAAAAATTTTAGAGCTTGTGAAAAATTTTTGCTTGAA
>JAFSNU010000450.1 GCA_017447325.1 Synergistaceae bacterium
GCTTGGCCAGTTCGTGCCTGATAAAGACTTATTAACGCTTTACAGAATGCCTTATGACTTTCATAACGTGAAAGTCTTGTTAAAAGGCTTGTTTAAAGTCAGAGCCGGAGATTTGAACGGCAGACGTTATGACTTGCTGTCAAAGCTTGGAATGATCGACACGGACGAATTAATCGAGGCTGTTGAGACGGAAGAGCTTGGATTTTTGCCGTATAAATTAAATGACGTTATACCCCAGTGCTGGACCTTGTGGGATCAGACGAAGAACGCGCAGGCCGTTGATATTTTAATAGATCATGCGATGTTTAAAGCTATGTTAAATATAGCTAAAAATTTAAATATGCCTGATATTATTAACTGGGTTAAAGCTAAGATCGACGCCGAGAATTTAAGAAGCGCGATTAGACTTGCGAGAATGAATTACGACGCGGCAAAGGGCTTGACGTTCTTTCACGAGGGCGGCAGCTTAACGCCGGGCGATCTTGCGAAGTTATTAAACGAACCCCGCGAGACTTGGGGCAAGTTATTATCGCATACTGACATTGGCGCAACGCTTGAAACTTTGCAGGAACAGGGCGATATTAACGCTGCGCTGTCAGATATTTCGAAGTCGCTTGACGAGTATTTAATAAAAATTCTTGAAAAGACTAAATACGCGACGAATAAGCCGGCGAGCGTTTTGCTTTATTTATTAAATAAAGAGGCCGAGGCGCGTAATATGCGCATTGCGCTTGTCTGCGTTGCCGGAGGTCTTGATAGAGAGTTCGCGAGGAGGCTGCTGAATCATGTCAAGTAATAATTTAGCCGCAATAGGCAGTTATGAAATGGTTCTGCCGTTTCAGGCCGTCGGCGTAAATACTTTTGTTTTAGACGCTGACAACCGCGCGGATTTTGAAAGCACGCTTGAAAAATTAGCCCGTGAGAATTACGCGGTAGTGTTTATTCAAGAAGATTTATTTGTAGAGTTCACGCGCAAGGTCGAGGAAGTAATAGATAATTATTCTACAAGCGTGTTGCCTTTGCCCGGGCCTTCGGGTTCGACAGGGGCAGGGCTTGCGTCCATTCGCGGCAGCGTTGAGAAGGCCGTCGGCATGGATATTTTTGCAGAAAGATAATTAGGCGGAGGCTGAGAGAATAAATGCCTGATAAAAAAGAAGTTAAAGGAACTATAGAAAGAATCTCCGGCTCTCTGGTTGTCGCTAAGGGAATGGAAGGCGCAAGCATGCAGGACGTCGTTCACATCGGCGAACTGGGACTTGTCGGCGAAATTCTTGAAGTGAACGGAGACAGAGCCTCTATTCAGGTATATGAGGAGACGTCCGGCTTGATGCCCGGCGAGCCTGTTGTGTCATTGGGCGAGCCTTTGAGCGTTGAGCTTGGGCCGGGGATTATTGAGCAGTTTTATGACGGAATTCAGAGACCGCTTGAGCTTATTGAAAAGGCGGCAAAGAGCCACTTTATTTCGCGCGGAATCAGCGTGCCGGCTCTTGACAGAAATAAGAAATGGAATTTCCAGCCGAAAGTTAAAGTTGGAGACGAAGTAATCGCCGGAGATATTTTAGGCGTTGTTCAGGAGAC
>JAFSNU010000451.1 GCA_017447325.1 Synergistaceae bacterium
AAAACTATACTATTTATACTATGGCACTCTCACGATATGCCTTCCTGTTTCATCGAACCCGATTTTGCTAATGCTACTCTCGTTTGGTGCAGCTCTCCACAGGCTTTAATTCCCCAGCAGCGATGGGTACATAATTTCTTGCGCTCATTGATATGGTTGAATATCTTAAGGGCAGAAACTATATGCTTGGTTATCTCTATAAATTACAAATTGTTCTCTGCCCAGCCGCTAAATATTCAGTTTTCAAAGGCTCACCAATGTTATATATTATATCAGAAAAAATATATACTCTTTAATAAATTTATATAATATTGTACAAATTTTTAATAACAGTTATCTTTCCCGTCCCGTTTTAATTTTAAATTTAAATTTTATTTTAATCTTCACGGCCAAGACCCGAGTACCAGAATTGTTTATTATGCGCACGCTTCAGCTCGTCGCGCTCGGCTAAAATCTTTAACGCCTCGTTCGCTGCTTTAACGCTGTGATCTATTCCAGTATAAACAAACTGATCGTTTACTCGATTTGCTACGACCGCAAAGACAGCTCCGGCTCTCAGGCCGTAAACGCTCGCGACAGTGAAGACTGTTGCCGCTTCCATCTCAAAACATAAAACTTTTGCCGCCTGCAAATCTTTTATTTTTTTATCATATTTCGACTGCCAGAAATTTTTGAAGCCCGGGCGAGCCTGGCCTATATAAAAAGTTCCGGCGGTGCAGCTGACGCCAACATGATAAGCTAATTTTAATCTCTCGCAGGCCTCGATTAACGCCTCTGTGATTTCATAATGCGCCATAGCCGGATAAGAATTGTCGATAAACTCGTCAGCTGTTTTATCTTGACGCATCGCGCCCGTGCAGATTATTAAATCGCCGCAGTTTATATTCTCGTTTAAAGCTCCGCATGATCCGACGCGAATAAACGTGTCAGCACCTAACTCGGCCAGTTCTTCCATTGCTATCGACGCGGCAGGCCCGCCCATTCCGGTCGAGCAAGCCGAGACAGGAATTTTTAAATTATTATAATTAATTATCCCGCTCCAGCTTTTATGCTCGCGATTAAATGCTATAAAGCGCGACTCGTCCCAGTCCTGTGCTATAATATCCGTCCGCGCGGGGTCGCCGGGCAATAAAACATATTTGTTTATATCGCCGAGCTTGCAGCGTATATGATACTGCATGTCGCCCTGCATCGCCGGATGTTCAGCCGCCGAGTGCCAGTCCGCGAATGCCTTATTAATTTTAAAATTTATAAATAAAAATATAAACGCAATAATAAAAATTTTTAGCATTTTAATTTTTATTTTTTTATTTTTCACCAAGCAGGCCTAAAATCATCTCTTGCGTCTGGTTTGCCTGAGCTAACATCGCGCTGCTTGCGTTGACGTGTATCTGCTCTTGAACAAAGTGCATCATCTCTTTAGCCATGTCAGTGTCTTTAATATTGCTCTCGGCTGAAGTCATGTTCTCTTCGGCTGTGCGCATGTTGTCCAAATTATATTCTATGCGGTTTATATACGCGCCGAGCTTCGCCCTTTCAGTGCTGACTCTGTCGATAGCTTCGTCGATTACGCTTATTGAACGCGCCGCAGCTTTATAATCAGCCGTATTTATCTTGTCAAGGCCTAAAGATTTAGAACGTACGTCGCCGATGCTGAGCAGCATATCCTGTTTAGAGCCGATGCCCATTTGGAAACTCAACGACGCGTCCGCAACGTGAACGCTCGTTAAATAATCGTCAGCCTGAGTTATGTAAGACTTAGAGTTTTCATCCCAGCTTGAAGAAATTCCGGCCATCGCGTCGAACTCTATATCTATATTATCGTGCAGCACGCCCTTTAACTCGTTTCCGGTGACTTTAACCGTGTTTAATATTTCGCCGGTGTGAGCGTCTGACACTTCAGCTTCAAAAATATTCTCGCTTGAAGCTTGAATAGTATTAAGTCCTAATGCATTAATAAATTCTTCGCTGCCTGAGAATGTTAATTCGCCTTTAGCCCCTGCTATTGCCGATCTAATTACTATAGTTCCGGCGACGCTTTGAGAGTTTATATTATCAGGGCTTGAGACAAAGCTTGCGAAATTATTTTTATTATCAACATAACTTGCCTGGCCTAAATCATCTGCGATCGCGTCATTAATTTTTGCGGCGGCTCCGTCCAGCGTGTCGCTCGCGTAAAACGTTACTTCAGCCTGTTTGCCGTCTGCCTGAGTTATAGTTATAGTCTGAGGTTCAGCTAAATAATTTTTGCCGTCAGAACTTGTAAAATTATCAAGATCGCCGAGCTGTGCGCTGCCGTCATTCACAGCCTCGCCGTTCGAGTTAAATATATTAGTCTTTTGAACTTGAGCGTTGCCCGGGGGCATAGCTTTAAGCTTGATATTAAAATTGCGCTCCTGATTAAAATCCTGACCGAACTGGTCAACGCCCTTCAAGCTGCCTTTTATCACGGCCTGCGTCTCTTTAGGAATGCTGCTCCAGAGAGCCGCCGCACTGCCGTTCAATAATTTTTTATTATTAAAGTGTGTCGTGTTGCC
>JAFSNU010000055.1 GCA_017447325.1 Synergistaceae bacterium
CATAGATAATGAGGGGAGTGTCCGACGCGTCCGCCGTCCTAACGGTCTGGCTATCGGCCTCATCCTCAGTCTCGGCATCCTCGTCCTCCTCCTCATAGACGCCGTAGTAGTGCCGGACGTTCTTGAACCATTCCTCAAAATCACCCTCGGCGTCATCCGTCGAATGGACGGGAAGAAGGTTGAAGACGGACTCATACTCCACAACTCCCTCAAACAACATGCGGCGGAACAGAATAATGTCATCTGCAGTCACGATGGCCGTTCTGCCGCTCGAATTTGAAACCGTGTAGCGCACCGGATAGCCGGCCTTGTTGTCGTCTTCGGGGTTGCGCATCTCCTTATACACGCGCAGGACGTAGCCGCCGTTGTCGTTGTCGTCGTCCCCGGCGACGGCGCTGAAAACATGAATCCTGTAGGTTCCCGTGACGGAGGGCGTGAAGGTAAGGCAGATGATGGACGGATCCTCCTCCGGATAGACGGTATGCTCAAACAAGCTGCCGAGGACCTCGCTGCCGTCCGGGGCGTAGATGCTGATATCGGGGAGTAAAGCGCCCAGGGACTGGCAGAGGTTCTTTGAGAACTCCACCGTGTACTCCGTCCCCGCGTTGAGATTCACCGAGATGACGTCGGGGCTCATGATATTGGGGAGCTTCTTAGAATGGATGAAAGCCGGCACGGAGACGTGCCCCTCGTAGGGCGTACGAGCTGCTTCAACGTTGTTCCAGCCGTTGTACTCGGCCAGGAATACGTTGTATATTCCTTCTTCGCTGTCAAGATTCAGCGCAACCGTCGCGCCTGCGGTCAAATTTTCCGATTTGCTGCGATGTGAGCTGCTGCCTCCGCATCCTCCAGCAATCACAATAAGCAACGCGGCCATAATCAACAGGACGATCAAGCTGCTAAAATGCTTCAGTTTCAATTTCAAAATTAAAACCTACCTTAATATAAATTTAGCTTTAAGCTATTTAAAATAATTTTATAAAATTTGCGAAGCTAAATCAAGAAAATTAAGTGTTCCGTTGTGGAACATTATTTTATATTTACATTTTTAGCTCTGCGAGGCTTGGCACAAGCAACACACGCCAGCCTTTCAAATATATAATCAAAAAGTGCGGACTACGAAACTTACATTTAAATTATTATTCTCATATTTAACTATAAAATCTTTCTGCCACTGAAACACAAACGAATTGTCGCTTTTATATTTCTTGATTAAACCTGCAAGCTCTAAAGTCCTGACGCGCGATAAAGTTTTTAAATTTAATTTACGGCCGGCCTCGCGGATAACTAAAATTATATCAGGCTCGCTTAAAGCTCTTAGCTTGTCACGTTTTAAAACTATTTTATTAAAGCTCCGCTCTATTAATAACTTATCAAATAAATCTTGCCCGCGCCGCTCCTCGCTCTCACGCGACGCACGCATTTCTTCAGCAAAATTAGCTAAATGCTCTATCGCATTATTATTAATTTTATTTTCGATTAACGGCATCAGCTCTAATCTAACAAAATTTCTTGTGCTTGAATTAATATCCTGATTAGTGCTGTCCTCGCGCCATGAAATATTTCGAGCTCTTAAAAGCTCTCTTAAAAAATCGCGCCGCAAGCCTAACAACGGCCTGAAAAATAATCCCCGCGCCTCAGGCATTCCAACGCCGCCCCTAATTCCCGAACCTCGTAAAATATTAAATAAAACAGTCTCGGCTAAATCATCTCTATTATGACCGAGCGCAATCCCGCACGCGTTAAATTTATTCGCCGTATTAATCAGCCATTCATGACGTAATCTCCGTGCCGCTTCTTCCAAACTCTCCGACTTGAATTTTAAATTATTAATATCTATTCTCGCGCTTGTAAACTTTAAATTTAATTCAGCCGCAAAATTTTTAACAAACTCCTCGTCCCCGTCGGACTCGCTGCCCCGCAGGCAATGATTAACGTGCGCCGCTATAATTTCGCCGTCATAAAAAATTCTCATCAGCCATAACAAAGCAATAGAGTCCCCGCCGCCGGACACCGCAATTAATATTTTATTGTCAGCTTGAGAATTATTTTGCGCTTGAGCTTTAAAATTTAAATTTATATCTTTAGGCCAAGTGTTATAAACCTTGAAGAAATATTCCGCCAGAGCATACAGCGAGTATTTATATTCAAGCTTCGATTTGTCACATTCAAAATCGCGCTCGTCAGGCCGTAACCTTTCGAGCGCGTCATTATAAAATTTATTAAATTCTAAATTATTACGCAAGATTTATACGCTTTTAAAATTTTAAGCTTTAAGCTAAAGCTAAATCTAAAACGCGTTTAACGTTCGCCTTGCAAGTCGCGTAATCCTCGCCGGGCTTGGCCTCGTAAACTTTTTGCTCATCAACAAACATGCACGGCACGTTATAATAATCATATTTATCGGCAACTTCCGGCTGCTTGCTCTCTTCAATCCATTCAAGCTTTAAATCATATTTAGCATCTTCAGCTTTCAGCTCGTCAAGAGCTTTACGCGCCTGCCGGCAATACGGACAGTTCTCAAGATAAAAGAATTTAATCTCTTTCATTATTACTCTCTCCTTCGTCTGTATTTAATAAATTATTATTTAAATTATTATCAATATTCAACTGCGCTTCGCTCTGTAAAGCCTGCGCCATGCCCACGCGCGACAGCAAAGAATTTAATTTCATAGTCGCACTGTCCAGACTATAAGCAAGCTTCAAGCAAGTTAATATTAACAAATCTTCCTGATTTACGCCCCGAACAGGCACGCCGCACGCCTCGTCAATTAAATCCTGAACTCGCTCCAAAACTTCGTCGTCAAGAGGCGTCTTGATGCTGTACGTCTTCTTGCCTATCGTCAATAAAAGCTCTCTCAAATTTTCGCTCATTTTATTTCACTTATCTTTAGGCTCAAATATTATGCTGTGCTCAGCTTCAGACTGCGAATAACGCAGCTTGTCCGCAAGCGCCAAAAGCCGCTCGTTCAACCTCTCAAGCTCGTTCTCTATGCTCGAACCGGCATTGCGCTCTGATTTAATACTGTCTTCGTAAAGCTCCTCAAGCTTGCGGTTAAACTCGCGCCGCGTCAACACGCACTCTTTGTCCCGCTCTGAGGCGTAAGCATTGAGGCGGCTGACAGTCAGCTTCAGCTCGTCCCGTTCTTTAATTAACGCCTCGATCTTAAACGACAGCCGGTCTATTAGCTCCTCAATGCCCCGTAAATCCATTCTTTGATCTGCCTTTCTAATTTATAATTTAACGCATACTATATCCCTTTTGCGTCAAGTTCTCTCTAACAGAATTATGCAGGCTCTCGACCTCGTCGTCCTTTAAAGTCCTGTCATTAAGTCTATACGAGAGCGAGTATGCAAGGCTCACAAAGCCCTCAGGAATTCCCTTGCCTTGATACACGTCAAATAACTTTAAATTCTCTAGTATATTTAAATTTAAATTATTCAAACTTGCAGCAGCCTTAACGCTGTCCCGAATATCACGCTCAACTTGCGCGCTGCTCTTAGCTTTATTTACTAACAGCGAAATATCGCGCGTTGACGCAGGATATAAGCTCGCAGGCTTTAACACCGGCCTTTTAGTACTTTCAAGCGGCGTTAAATCAAGCTCAAAAATATAAATATTGCCGTTCACATCAAGTTCTTTAACTAAACTCGGCTTTAAAGCTGCTATAAAGCCCAGATTAACTTTATTATTATCTATAATAACGCTCACGCTCGCTGTCTGGCCTGAGTGCGCAAAACTTTCACGGCTCGCTTCAAGTATAATTTCATTAAAGCCCCTGCCCTCAATTAACGCCTTTACATCAGCCTTCATACTGTAAAAATCTTCAGGCTGTTTATAAATATCGCGGCTCTCAACTCCGTTAAATAATAATCCCGCGACTTTATTAAACTCGACATGCTCAGCATAATCTTTATTATTAATATCTTTGCGCAAAAATACCCTGCCCTGCTCAAAAATTCTCACAGCTCCGCGCCAGCCTGATAAAATACTGTTCTTTAAGCCGTTTAATAACCCCATAATTAAAGTCGTGCGCATCGCTACTTGATCGCGGCTTATTGGATTTGCAATTAATAACGGCCTTGCACGTACATCATTTTCATCAAGCTTTAAAAACTTTGCAAAATTCTCCGGCAGGAAACTATACGTCATGACTTCAGTATAGCCCCGCGACATCATTAAATTTCTCACATAAGCTGCTAAACTCATTTCAGAGCCAAGCTCAGCACGACGCGGCAATTTGCCCGGCAGCTCGCCCGGCGAATTATTATAGCCTATATAACGCCCGATCTCTTCAATTAAATCCTCTTCGATCGCTATATCAGGCCTAAAGCTCGGCGGCATGAATTTATCATCGCCTAAATACTTAATTCCAAAGCCCTCTAAAATATTTCGCGCCTCGTCAAGATTATTATAATTAAAATATTTATTAAGCTTATTTTGCGTTAATTTAATAGCTTCCGGCTCTTTATGCTCGTTCTCAGCACTCAAAACTTTATAGTCAACTTCAGCACCGCACCAGTGACTTAATAAAGTTAAAGCCGCGCTTAAAGCCCTTGAACTTAAATTAACATCAACAGTTCTCGAGAATCTAAACGCCGCCTCGCTCGATATGCCTAAACGCCTTGACGTGTGTCCAACTCTAACGGGCGAGAAGCTCGCGCTCTCTATTACTATAGTCTTAGTGTCGGGATTAATTCCCGTCTGCAAGCCGCCCATCACTCCGGCTATCGCGATCGCCTCGCCGCCGCTCGTGATTAACATATCTTGATCATCCAACAAACGCTCTTTCTCATCAAGCGTCGTCATCTTCTCGCCGTTATGCGCAGCTCTGACTGTGATTTCACGCGCTGGCAGAGTGTTTAAGTCAAAAGCATGCAGCGGCTGGCCAAGCGCAAGCATAATATAATTCGTCACGTCAACGGCGTTGTTAATCGGCCTCATGCCTAAATGCTGCAAGTCAATTCTTACAGTCAGCGGCGATTTCTTAATTTCAGCTCCGGTCGCTAATCCTAATCTGTAAGCAAAGCAGCCCGCATCCGGAAGACTTATCTCTCCAAAATCTTCCGTCCAATCCTGACTGTGCTTTAACGGCCTGAGCCACCAAGGCGTTAATAAATTAGCTTTAGGATACAAGCCCTTTAACTCCCTTGCAAGTCCTAATAAGCTCAATAAATCACCGCGATTAGGCGTTATCGACACGTCTAATATAACATCTCCAATATGATATAAAGTCCGCGCGTCAGTCCCGGGCGCAGCGTCATCCGGCAAAATTAATAAGCCGGTATTATCATCAACATCGGGCAAGCCTAACTCACCAGCTGACAGCATCATTCCCGCGCTCGTCACGCCCTTAAAATCTCTAACGCCCATTACAGTCCCGTCCGGCAATACCGCGCCCTCTCCGGCATATAACACTAAATCGCCTTTATTTATATTATGCGCGCTCGTGACGCATTTCTGATATTTGCCGCTGCCGACGTCCAAATGCGCAACTAATAAATGCGGGTCTAACTCGTGACGTTCAAGAACTTGCACCCTCGCAGCTACAACGCCGCTCATCTTTCCGGCCGGACGCTCGATGCTCTCAATCTCAGTTCCGGATAAAGTCAAACGTTCGGCGGCCTGCTCAGGCGTTACATTTAAATCTATAAACTCTTTCAATAATTCCCATGAAATTAACATTATTAGCGCGCCTACCTTTTACCGCTCAAGAAATACGAGACGTTGCCGTCAAATAATAATCTTAAATCATTTATATTATATTTTAGCATAGCCATTCTATCTAAGCC
>JAFSNU010000452.1 GCA_017447325.1 Synergistaceae bacterium
CGAGACAAGCGAGCAGGTTAAAGAAGTGGAGAACAAGCTCACGGCTGAATTGTCCCTCTTGACGCCAGCGCCGACATCAAAAATTCGCTTAAAGATACTTTGCAGAAAAGCTAAGGCGACCGTAACGATTAAGATTGTTACTAACGGGCTTGATTTTAAAGCGCCTAAAGTAGCAGTTATAACCAGTGCCGACATAGCCAGCGGCTACGACAAGGCGACAGCTCAGATTGGAGACAGCCTGACGCAGTTTATTCAAGCTGTAAACTCGAACTCTGACCGCAGCAAATTCGCGCCTATTAGAGTTAAACTCGATAGATGGTTCGGATTCTTCCCGCTGATGATGATTATGTATCAGAGAGGCTATAATTCACTAGGAGACAGGTCGGCCTTATACAAGGCTTTAACAGAGAATTAAAAACCTTGACCGGTCACGTCAACGTCGTTATATTAACCCGTCGTCAAGATCGGACATAGAGGCCGAGTATAACGAGCTGATAGGAAAAGTCAAAGCCGGCGGCGAGCAATTCTATAAGTCAGACGCAACAAAAGCAAATCAGAGAGCTGACACCTAAGTTTAAAGCTCTGTCGGATAGATATGTATTTTACACAAAGCTGAAACTCGCACAGCAGGCCGAGAAGACAATTTACGATGACCTGAAATCGAAAGCCGATGCCTTACCCGAAGGCGATAATCGCATGTATGTGCGCAAAATGCCGTTAGGAAACGAGCGAGGAGGATCAACAGGTTATGAGCAGTTTGGAATTAGCGGGTACGTAACTCAAGATATCGATGCCGGCAAAACAATACACAAGCAGTATCAAAGAAACAGGGATGATCAGCACCGCATCGAATGGCACGCGAACCATCTGATGATAGATCATATAGATTGTCTCGTCAGCGCCGGCGACGCAACTATTACTGCCGAAGTCAGCGGTGATGCTAATGCTAAGGCTGTGTTCTGCTTTTTAACATTTATAATATAATTTATTATAATATAATTTATAATTTTTATCATGCTTTTAACATTTATCACGCTAATATCGCTGTCACGCCTGAGAATTTAAAGCTGAAAAAGACGACCGCAAACGGCGCGCCCGCAGTCGGCAAAAGTCGGCAAAAAGTCCGCAAAAGCGGCTGCGGAGACGACGTGAACCGGAATCTTTACGGAACGTCCATGAAAATGGATACTGGCCTCAAGTAATTGGCCTCGAGTAATTAATTAGCAATTAATATTTAATTAATATTTAGTTAATATTTAATTAATATTTAATGAGCGGGGACTCCTGCCGCCCCTGTAATAATAAGGGGAGATGTCACAACGTGACACGTGACAGAGGATGTTCCCGCTCTTAATTTAAATTTAAAATTTAATAATTAATAAAATAATTAATAAGAAGAACGATTATTATAATGAAGCACGCAAATCCTGTTCGGAGCTTTAGTAGCTTTAGTAATCAGAAGCTCAGGATGCGGGGGCTCAAGCAAAAGCTATAGTTATAACGCGAGACGCTATGGACACAGCGGAAATTCTTGAGAAGATTTTAACGCCCGGGCCTGACGGTTTCCGGCTGTATTTGACTATGCGCCTGTCCCAGAATCTTATGATTTAAGCTTAAAGGCTGATGATTTAGAATATGTGAAATATATTGCGGCTAAAGACGAGTTTGCAGTTAATTTAAACTTGCAGAAAAGATTATAATTATCACGGCGGACGGGCTTTAAATGACGCAGCTTTAGGCCTTAGAATATTAACGCCGGATAGCCGTGATATGGAGCTTGATTTAGTAGGACTGAAGAATGTTAATATATCTTGAGATTATGCAGCTCTCAGATTTAAGTCAAGATGAGATTAATAAAATACTTGCAAAGAGCGTAATGACGCTTGAAGAGCTTGAGGCTGAAATCGAGCTCAGCAATAGAGCAGCTGAAGCTAAAACGCAGGACTTAAAGCTTTATATTAAGACTGATATTGAAGTTATATGCATTATATTATATAAATTTAAGGCGCCCATGACCGGAAGCTATGAGTTCAAGATCAGCGAGCTTAGTTTAAACGATTCCGGCGATATACCCTGACGTGCCGTTTGAATTTAGACTTTACGGCTTAGAAGCTGCGCACTCTGTCTTTGATGATGAAGATATAGATATTTTGCGCTTAGCAATAACGCAGTCGAAAACTTTACGGCTAATAATTCCGGAGATGCTGGACTGTATGAGCGGTTTAATGCTGATGTTATAGCAACGGAAGCAGAGAATAAAAGATGGGCGCAGATTGAATCCATGTCCGGCTTTGTTCTGTTAAGACAAGCTTTTAACAGAACGCCCAGAAGAGACTATGCGCGATTAGGCAGCGACCACACGCGTATTATTGCTGTTAAATATGAACTTGGAATTCCTGATCTTAAGGAGTTAAAGCTTCTGTTAGAAGCGCAGGAGCTTGGACGCTAGGAGCGCATGAGCGTTGGACTAGGAGCGTTGGACTTCCTATCTGAAAGAGAAGGGCCAAGAGAAGGGCGCGGATGAATTTACATTCACGAATTTGAAACGGCTGTTCGGAGATTATTTCGTTGCCAGCTACATGTTCGGAGATTATTTGGGCTTGCGCTATGATGCTACTGTTGAGATAGTAGTCGAGCCCGGCAGTTCGTGCAGTTCGTACCGTGAGCAAGAAGGAGCAAGAAGAAGGGTGCGGAGAATATAGAATTAGCATAAGAGAATATGACCCGGGCAAGCTCTGTGAGGATGTGTCTAAACTAGTGCAAGCTGTTATTAATCGCGCTTTCGGAGCGTAATAATGGCTGTAAATGCTATTAATAATAATTTAAATCAGCTTGAACGCGAATTCCATAATATTAGTATAAGAGTATCACATAGTTCACGCACCGACACGCCAGGCGACATCGCGACTTCATAACAAATCTTGAAGATTGCGCAATTTCGAGAGAGCTAAATACGAGCCGTTATACAGTTTAAAGAGAGCGAGAGCTTGCGGACGTGAGGCCTTATATACCGGAAACGCTGCGTGTTAGCGTATTAGAGATCTGACAAGAAAGATTGTTTGGACGCGCAGTTATTATAATTCTTTAAATAATCTCATGACCGGCAAGACACTTCAGGACAGCTGGGAAAAGGAATTTGAAACGGAC
>JAFSNU010000453.1 GCA_017447325.1 Synergistaceae bacterium
ATAGGACGCTGGGGATGTTTTTTAAACGGCTGCTGCGTCGGAGTTATAAGCGACTCGCCGTTTGCGCTGCACTTCCCGAAGGACGCGGCGAATATATGCCGTCATCCCACGCAAATTTATTACTCGTTATTTGCGTTCATAGCTTTAATATTTTTAATTTTAATAGAGCGCAAGATTATAAAATTAAATTTAAATAAAGATAAAAATAATTATCACGCTGTGATTGCGCCGCTGACTTTAATTTTATACGGCGTAATGCGCTTCAGCATTGATATTTTACGCGAGCAAGTCCCCGGGCCGTCCGTACCGATTATAAATCTGGGGTTAAGTTCGAATATTATAATTTTATTAATCGCATTGCCGTTTGAAATTTACTGGCTTGTTAAATCGCTTAAAGCTTTAAAAATTTTAAAATAATTTTAAAGGCGGGCTTGATTGGCTCGCCTTATTTTATTATTAATGCCTTGCAGAATTTGCTAATTTATTACTAAGCAACTTGACGCTTGTCACTCAAATAAATTTTAATTAAAATTTTATATTCATGTCTTAAAGTCTTAAAGTTAAATCATATTTTATACAAAGTGTGAAGCAGGAGGGATATTTTTTCATGAAAGTCGTTTCTGTTATTAATTACAAGGGCGGAGTCGGCAAGACGACGCTCGTGTCGAATCTCGCGGCTTATGCAGCGTCGCAGGGCAAGCGCGTTTTGATGATTGATTTAGATCCCCAAATGAGCCTGACGCTGTCGTTTATAACTGATATTGCTTACTGGAGAAATAATTACGCTAAGAGCAAAACTATACGAAATTTTTTCAGCGCGGTACTCGACGGCAAAACTCAGCCGGATTTATTAACTATTGCCATTGACGTGACAGATCCTGCATTTTATAACGACGGCAAGTTAAATTTAATCAGCTCGCATTTAGAACTAATAGATACGGATATAGAACTCGTAGAGAGCATCGCGTCCGCTAAGTCCGAAATTTTTGCAAAGAAATTTTTGAAATGCTATAACCAGCTTAGAATTGCTTTAGCAAAAGTAAGAGATAATTATGATTTAGTCATGCTTGACTGCCCGCCGAACTTTTACGCGTTAGTAAAGAATGCTATTACGGCAAGCGATTATTATATTATCCCGGCTAAGATGGACTATCTTTCGACTTTAGGCATTGAGCATCTGCAAGATAAGTTTAAGAAATATGTTAGAGATTATAATAGTAAGATGCGGACGTATCTTAAAAATAATCCTGACGGCGCGGCAGAATATCAAGCCGTGAAAGCTGAGCTGCTTGGCGTTGTGCCGACGATGATCGTCATAAATAGAGACGGCCCTATAAAAGCGCAAGCTGATTATATTAAACAGCTTAGAGATCAAAAATTTGATGTGTTTAAAAATTACATAAGACACAACGCAACTATATTCGGCGCAGCACCGACCGGCGGCGTTCCTGTCGTCTTAACATATAACAGAGCTGATGTAACATGGCGGAATATTATCAAGCCCGAGTTCGAAGCTTTAGGCCAAGAGTTTATGAAGCGCGCGGGAATTTAAAAATTAAAATTTAAAATTTTACGCCCGGTGCAATTTTGCCGGGCTTTTATTATAATTAAATTAATTTAAATTAAATTAATTAAAAGGAGCTGTAAAATCATGAAGGGCGACGCGCTGCCTTTAATGGATTACTTGGCCGGAAGCAAAAATCGTTTTGTTATACCGGTGTATCAGCGCAATTATGACTGGAAAGAGACGCACTGCAAGAGACTGTTTGACGATTTAATTAAAGTTATTAAAAATAAATTTAGACAGCACTTTTTGGGCAGCATCGTATCCGTCTTTAACAAGAACGGCAGCGAGTACGAGTATTTAATTATCGACGGCCAGCAAAGAATTACGAGCATATCGCTTTTGTTATTAGCCATGTATAACTTAATGCGCGAAAATCTTATTAAAGCTAAAGACGAGAATTTAATTGATTTAATTTATAACGAGTATTTAGTGGATCAATATAAAAATGTTATAAAGCTTAAATTAATTAATAAAGATCACGAGGCGTTTAAAAGACTGTTTGAAGACAAGGCCGAGCATATAAAAGATTCGCGCGTTACTATTAACTACGAGTATTTTTATAAGCGCATTCAAAACGAAAATTTGCAGCCGGATAATTTGTTCAGGGCGCTTAATTGCCTCGAGATTATAGATATACAGCTGGACGATAAGGACAAGCCGCAGTTAATTTTTGAAAGTCTTAACTCGACGGGACTTGAGCTGTCAGAGGGCGATAAAATTAGAAATTATGTTTTAATGAGCCTGCCGGTCAAAGAGCAGAATAATTTTTACGAAAAATACTGGAATAGAATCGAAGAGAACACAACGCAGGACAACGAGTATCACGCCGACATGTTTATACGGGATTATTTAAGCGTCAAGCAAAGGCGCGTCCCGGCGATAAGCTCAATTTATTTCACGTTTAAAGATTTTGTCGAGACAAATAATTTTGAGACAGAAGATTTATTGAAAGAGCTTTTAAGCTACTCGCGCTTTTATAATTTATTAATCAAGCCCGAAGAGCATAAAGACAAAGATAAAAATCTTACGTCCTGCATTTATCGCTTAAACTGGCTGAAGACGACCGTGACGCGTCCGTTCTTTCTTGAAATATTACGGCTCGAGAGCGAGGGCGAGTTAAGCCATGACGATACTTTAAATATATTTTTAGTAATCGAGAATTATATTTTGCGCCGCAGCGTTTGCGATATGCCGGCAAATGCTTTAAATAAATTATTCGTTGCGCTGCACAACGAGATAATTAAATATGACGGCAGCAGTCAAAATTATTTTGAGAAATTAAAGCACGCGTTACTGTCTAAGAAGGGCAACACCGCGCTGCCCCGCGACGAAGATTTTATAAAAGATTTTGCTAATAAAGATTTATTTTCAAGCTCAAATAAAAACAAGCTTTTGTATATTCTCGAGCGTCTTGAAAATTTTGGAACGGCTGAGAGCAAAAATATTTACGAGAATTTCGGCAAAATCGGCGGCTACTCTATCGAGCATATCATGCCGCAGAAGCTCACGCCCGAATGGACGCGCGAGCTCGGCGCAAATTATCAAAGAATTTATGACATCTGGCTAAATAAAATTGCTAATCTAACTTTAACGGCTTATAACTCAAAATACAGCAACAAAATTTTTTCCGAGAAGCGAGACATGAAGGACGGCTTTAAACAAAGCGGCTTTAGATTAAATTTAAATTTAAGCAAGCTTGACGCATGGGGCGAGGCTGAGCTTGAGCAGCGCAGCGAAGAATTAAAGCAGCGTGCGCTTGAGATATGGCCGCTGCCTGAAACTAATTTTAAAGCTTCGGGCGGCGAGTTCGACACTTGCAGCCTCGATGACGAATTTGATTTAACTAATAAGACTTTAAAGAAATTTGCATATCAAGATGACGAGTACTCGGCTAAAAATTGGATTGATATGTTCGAGCAGGTTGTTAAAATGCTTCACAGCGAGGACAGATATATTTTAAATAATTTAGCTGACAAGCCAGGCTACTTGTTCGTAAGCCATAATAAAGACAAGTTCACGAACTTTATCGAGATTGACAGCGGTCTTTACGTCCGGGGAACGACAAGCACGAAAGACAAAATATCTTACTTGAAAAAATTATTTGAAAATTATCAGCGCGATCCGTCCGATTTAATATTTTATCTTGATAATTAATTAATTAATTAAATTAAATAAAACTCCCGGGCTTGCTAACATCCCGGGAGTTTTTAATTTTAATTTTAAATTTTAATTTAAGCAACTTGCTCTTGCTTATTATCAAGCTCGCTGCGCTGTCTCGTCTCGATGCACTTAGTGGGACACTTGGCCGCGCATCTTCCGCAGTCAATGCACTTGCTCTGATCTATTACGGCTAAGTCTTTATTAATAGTTATGGCTTCAGCCGGACAGACTTTCGCGCACATGCCGCAGCCTATGCAGCCGGCCGTGCAGACCTTGCGGACCTGAGCGCCCTTCCATGTCGAACTGCAGCCGACTATAATATCAGCCTTTCTCGGAACTAAAGTTAATACAAACTTCGGACAGTTCTCAACGCACACTCCGCAGCCCGTACACTTCTCAACATCTATTAAAGGCAGTCCGTCATCGCCCATTTTAATTGCATTAAACGGACAGACTTTCTCGCAAGTTCCAAAGCCTAAGCAGCCGAACGGACAAGCGTTAGGCGAGCCGCTGGGAACTACAGCAGCAGAACGGCAGTCTAATATTCCGTCATAATTCGCGGGCTTGGGCGAACTCTTACAGCCGCCCTTGCACTTTAAAAACGCACGCATAGGCACGCTCGCTCCGGCCTCAACGCCCATTATCTCAGCAATTTTCTTCGCGACAGGCGCACCGCCGACACTGCATTTATTAACGCTTGCTCCGTCGTTCACTACTCCTGAAGCGTAGCCGTCACAGCCAGGATAGCCGCAGCCTCCGCAGTTAGCCCCGGGCAAAGCCGCTCTGATTTTATTTATGCGCTCGTCTTGTTTTACATGAAAGATAACGCTCGCGACAGCTAAGACAACTCCGAACACTCCGCCCATTATTCCCATTAACGCAAGCGGGAACACTGCAACATGAAAGAATCCCATCTATATTCACCCCGCTTATTTAATCATATTGCTAAAGCCCATGAACGCTATCGACATTAAGCCCGCCGTGATTAACGCCATAGGCAGACCGCGCAAACTTTTTGGAATGCCCGCGTTATTCTCGATGCGCTCGCGTATGCCAGCCATTAAAGAAATCGCTAATAAAAATCCCAGTGAAGATCCAAGCGCATTAGTCAAAGACTGCATAAGCGTATAATTTTCGTTCATGTTTAAAACTGCAACGCCTAACACCGCGCAGTTTGTCGTGATTAACGGCAAAAATATTCCTAAAGACTTATATAAAACAGGATTTAATTTTTTTAACGCAAGCTCTACAAACTGAACAAGAGCTGCGATGACTAATATAAATGATAAAGTGTATAAATATTCAAGTCCAAGCGGAACTAATAAAAAGTTATACGTGATCCATGTCATGAGCGACGCAAGCACTATGACAAAGACGACCGCCGCTCCCATTCCCCGAGCCGTCTCGCTCTTGCTTGAAACTCCCATGAACGGGCAGCAGCCTAAAAAGCGCGACAGCAAAATATTATTCACGAATATCGAGCTTATAAATAATAATAATAAATTACTCATGACTTCGCGCTCCTCTCGTTAATCTTTATTGGCCGCGCCGCATTTAGCACTGAAAGCGCAGCAGCCGCAGCCGCCCTCGCAAGCTTTACTATCAGCAGCAAAAGCAGCCTGCGTGTTAAGCCTTGCTCTAATCGCTCTGAACGCTCCCATGCAGCAGCCTAATACTATAAAGCCGCCCGGCGCAAGCACGACTAACAAAGCCGGTTCAAAGTCAACAACCTGTGCGCCTAAGAAAGTTCCGTTGCCTAATATCTCGCGGATCGCTCCTAAAAATGCTAACGCGATAGTAAAGCCTAAGCCCATTCCCAAGCCGTCAAAGGCTGAAGCAAGCACGCCGTTTTTAGACGCGAAAGCTTCAGCGCGCGCTAATATAATGCAGTTAACAACTATCAACGGAATAAATATTCCCAGTGACTTATTAAGCGCCGGAGCAAAGCCCTCCATTACAAACTGAATTATCGTCACGAAGCCGGCAATTACTACTATAAAAATCGGAATGCGTATCTCGTCCGGAACTATCTTGCGCAATAAAGATATAACTGCGTTCGACGCAATTAAAACGCACATCGCCGCAAGTCCCATTCCGATTCCGTTTTCAACGCTGCTCGTGACGGCAAGCGTCGGACAAAGGCCTATGCACTGAACGAAAGTCGGATTTTCCGTTATAATTCCGTTCGAGATAATTTTAAAATTATCTTTTAATATATTGCTCATGATTAATTACTTCACCGCCTTTTAATTTTTAATTTTTATTAAGGCTTGCATTAAAATATTCTACAGCCCAGTTCACGCCGTTTGTCACTGCGTTACTCGTCTTAGTCGCTCCTGAAATTGCCGATATTTCATCAAGATTATTCGCCGCACCTTTCACAACTTTCAACGGCAATTTATCGCGATTATCATACTGCTTAAAAAATTCGGGCAGCGTCGCCTTCGCGCCTAAGCCAGGCGTTTCTGAATGCTGCAAAATATTTATCGCCCGCACAGTTCCGTCCGTCTTAATTCCGACCATGAAATGCACAAGTCCGCCGTAGCCTTTCGACGCAACGCTCAAGCACCAGCCAACGCGCTCGCCTTTATTATTCAAAGCCTCTTGAACGTCCGTTATAGTCTCGTTTAATTCAGCTTTATTATAGCTATTAAATTTCTCAGCCTCGGGCATGACGTTCTTTAAAGCGACTGCTTTATCGTCAGCGCGCGTCCTTAAAATCGCGTCGCGCGTTCCCCATTCGACAAGCCCTAATAACAAGCCGGTAATGGCCGTTACGACAAATAAAGTCGTGCCTAATCTAATAGCCTTTTCGTACGAAGTCTCGTTATCGCTCTTGGCAAGTCCGATATTTAAGCAGCCGAAAATTTTTTTAATAAAGCTAAAATTAAAATTAAATTTAAATTTTGCTTTATCGCCCGAGCTCTTTAATTTATCCTTAAACTCGCTCACATTGACGCGCTGCTTCATGTTTTTAAATTTATTAAAATTTTTAGAGCTCATTACTTCGCCGCCTCCTTGCCTTTGCGTCTATTCAATTTTCTTAATAATTTATTAAGCCTGCTCGCCTCTTTAACCTCGCCTAACGCGCGTCTCTTAGTATATTGATCGATCAGCGGCACTGTTATATTCATTATTAAGATAGAGAACGAAACGCCCTCGGGATAGCCGCCCCATGTCCTGATTAAAGCCGTTAATAAACCGCAGCCGAACGCGAATATATATTGCCCCTGAGCCTGCATCGGAGAAGTCGTGTAGTCAGTCGCCATGAAAAACGCGCCTAATAATAAACCGCCGCTTAATAATTCATAGATGGGATGGAAGCCGCCGCCGTGCTGGAACAACGCGCCGAGTATCGCAGCCGTTACAATATAAATCACAGGGATGCGCCATGAAATAATGCCTTTATAAATTAAGAATACGCCGCCTAAAATTATTAATAACGCGCTCGTCTCGCCGATACAGCCGCGCATGTTGCCAATAAACATATTAAACACGCTGGGAAATTCAGGGCTGTTAATTATTCCGTCCTTCATGTAGAACAAAGGCGTTGCTCCGCTCACGCCGCTTATAGTCCAAGTCGTCATTGCGATCGGCCATGATATTAACATCATAGCTCTTGCCGCTAAAGCCGGGTTGACTATATTGCAGCCGATACCGCCGTAAAACTGCTTAACTATAATTATCGCGAACACGCTGCCGCATACCGCCATCCAAATTGGTATAGACGGAGGCAAGTTGTACGCTAATAATAATCCCGTCACTACTGCCGACAGATCTTTTACAGTTGAAGTCTGGCGCATTAATTTTTGCCAAATATATTCGCTCAAGACACAGGCAAGAATGCACGCGATTATAACTATTAAAGACCTGAAGCCAAGAAAGAACACGCCCGCAAGTCCAGCCGGAGCAAGCGCGCCGATCACATACGCCATAATTCTGCGCGTTGTAAACGGCGAATGAACATGCGGCGAACTCGCGACAAATAATTTATTATTATTCATAATTAACTCTTCGCCTCCCCTTTTACTTCTTTGCAGCCTGAGACTCTGGCTTTGAGCTCTGCGAGGCTTGCTGAGCCTTGCGTCTCGCGGCCATGACAGCAGCCTTGCCGTCGCGGCAGCTCTGCGTTAAATGTCTTGAAGCCGGACAGATAAACGAGCAGCAGCCGCACTCAATGCAGTTCATGCCCATATGCTCTTCAAATTCCTTATACTCGCGGCGTCTCACGAGCTTATCTAAAACTTCAGGATCAAGCCTCATCGGGCAAGCCTCGATACATCTTCCGCAGCGCAAACAGTTACTCTCTTCGTCAAGATGCGCCGTAAATTTGCTTAACGCTAAAATTCCTGACGTTCCCTTTACAACAGGCACGTTAATATCACGCATCGAAATTCCCATCATCGGGCCGCCGCCTAAAATCTTCACGGGCTCGTAACCGTTATAATTAAATCCGCCGCAAGCGTTTATTAATTCTTTGACAGAAATTCCCAACGGCACGCGCAAATTTCTCGGATTAGCTATCGCGTCGCCGGTCACGCTTATAACGCGCTCAGTCACGGGCAAGCCTTTAGTCAAAGCTAAATAAATTTGATAGACAGTTCTGGTGTTTAATATAATACAGCCGACGTCAGCCGGAAGAGCCGGCACGACAGGAATTTCCTGTTTAGTCACCGACCATATAATCATCTTCTCCGCGCCCTGCGGATATTTTACTTTGTGCGGCACTACAGTTATATTTTTAACTTTCTTCTCGGCTAATTTAGCGTTTAAATTTTTTATTGCCTCAGGCTTGTTATTCTCAATCGTGATAATGCCCTTGGCCTTCGGGAAAATTTTTAACACTAAAGCCAGTCCCTCGATAATAGCTTCAGGCTCTTCGATCATTAATCTATTATCGCAGTTTAAATAAGGCTCGCACTCCGCGCCGTTCAAAATAATCCAGTTAATAACTTTATCTTTCGGCGGCGATAATTTAACATGAGTCGGGAAACAAGCTCCGCCCATTCCGACAATGCCGGCATCGTGAATTATTTTAATATAATCATTAACGCTTGGCTTTTGCTTAACGTCAAACAATGCCGGGGCTTGCTCGTATAACCCGTCGTCTTCAATTACAATACACGGGTCAACGCTTCCGGCTAAAGTCATTCTTGCCCCGATCTCTTTTACTGTTCCTGATACGCTTGAAAAGATCGGCGCAGATACAAAAGCTTCTGAGTCTGCGATCTTCTGACCAACTAAAACTCTGTCGCCTTTATTCACGACAGGCGAACACGGCGCACCGATATTCTGCGACAACGGGAAAATAAATTCGCCGCCAGGCTTCGGCGTGTAAGTCTCGATCTCTTTATGCTCAGTCAGCGACTTTCCCTCCGGCGGATGCACTCCGCCCTTAAACGAAGCAAGCCTCTCTTTTAATCTCAACGGCAGCTTCATAATTTTTGAACAACCTCCCCCAAGTTCAAAATTATTTATTTATTTAATTATAATTTAATTTAAATTCTTATTTTAACTATAAAATTACTCAAAAATTTTTTGCGGCATAAATTATTTAATTTAAATTCCAAATTTAAATTTTTATATAATCTTTTAAGTCTTCTATACATGATAATTCTTGCGAGCGGCGAGAAAATTCTTTCCAAATGCAGAAAGCCCTGAAAGCCCGTTCGATTTAAACTCTTTAAATCTATAATAATTATTATAATTTTATTATCGCTTAAAGTTTTAGCCGCAAAGTTGCCCCGATTAAAATCTAAAAAAAATAAATCGCGCATGATAATTCTCTTTGCGATCCAGTCAAGGCCTTTTAATAATTTTTGCGGATCATGCCCGGACTTAAAATATTTATATAAATCAGGCGACGCGCTGCCGTCAAAATCTCTCACAAGCTCGCATACAAGCCCAAGCCCTTTGTCAGTATCAGCTAAATTATAAATCTTAGCAACGCGCCCGGGCAATAATTTATTTATAATTTTATAAATTTTAATCTCGCGGCTCATGTCTTGAATTACGTCCTCAAGGCTCGTTTTAAATTTTAAATGTCTTAAAAAATATACAAAATCGTCAAGACCGCGCGTCCTGCTTTTAAACTTATCAAGTCTCGCGGTCTTAACACACAAATTATCATCAGCGGGATGCAGATAGCAATCATGCGTCCCGCCTTGAGATATTTTTATATTTAAATTAATTTTACTCAAGCTCACGCGATAAAATTTTAAAATTTTAAAATTTAAAATTACGCAAGCAAACGGCTTTCAAATAACATGCAGAATCCTGAGACAATTAAAACTCCGGCGATAATGCTTACGACATACGCTCCTCCGACGACAAACGGCGATACGAACATTGCACTCGCTAATAACAACGCCGCAATGCCGCTTAATAAAATAAGCCACCAGCGTCTTAAAATTTTAATTAATCTAAACGCTAAAATAATTCTGAATAAGCCTTCAAGTCCAAGCCATGCCGCCGCAAAGATCGGGATCATAAGCGCAGTCAATCCAAGACGGCTTATCATAATTCCGCCTAAGAATAAATCAAGCAGGCCGGACAAGAACAAAAATAATCTCGGGCACGCGTCAAAGTTTAAATTATTATTAAAGCACGCTAAAATATAATTCACGCCGCTTATACAGACAGCGAAGCCCCAGATAAAGGCCAAGTCCATTAATGCCTCGACCGGATATGCGATCGCCAGAAAGCCTAACACAATTCTAATTAAACCTGAGAGAAACAAACGAGACTTTAACTTCAAAATTTTCAAGTCCTTTACGTATAATTATAATTATTTAATTTAAAAATTAAATTAATTTTATTATAATATAAAAAATTTATGAAAATCTGGTGACGATAAAATAATTAAAACTTTAAGGCCTATTATAGGCATTCTGGGAAGCGTTAAAAACGATGAAAATTATTTTCAGCCCGGGACAACTAAACGCAGTTTCACTAACGATACCTGCGTTAAATCTATTTACGAGAACGGCGGCGTTCCGATTATACTTCCTGTGATTGATAATCAGCCGGAGATATTAGACGGCGCATTAAAATTTTGCGACGGCTTGCTATTCCCGGGAGGCGTTGACGTTGATCCGGCGTTCTATCACGAAGAGCCGCACAGAAATCACGGCGCATCGCACTGCGATCATGATTTGGATTTAAACTGGCTGTACGCTGCGAACTTTGCAATTAATAATAATATTCCAATGCTTGGAATTTGCCGCGGCATGCAGTTATTAAACGTCGCTTATCACGGCTCGCTGTATCAAGACTTGAGCGAGAGACAGGCAATTCATCCCGAGGTCAGCGAGTTAGTGCATCTTCAGACCTGCGCCCGCGACGAGACAACTCATGACGTGAAAATTAATCAAGACTCGAGATTATATAAAATATTTAATCAAGAAATATTAAAGACTAACACTATGCACCATCAGGCCGTCCGCGATCTCGGCGAGGGCTTGAGAGTGTCAGCCCGCTGCGTTCAGGACGGAACTGTCGAGGCAATCGAAAGTATTAATAATGATTTATTAATCGCCGTTCAGTGGCATCCTGAAGATTTAATTTATTCAAATCCAATCATGAATTTATTATTTAAAGATTTAATTAATCGCGCAGCGTCACGCAAAAATTAAATTAAATTTTAAAATTAAAATTCAACGCCCTGAGATTTAAAATTAAAAATTTCGGGGCGTTAATTATTTTATTTAAATTAAATATGCGACAAAATCTCCGTGTCTTTTATAACATTCTGGTCGTGAGCTTTAAAGTCGCTCATAGTTCTCGTTGCGCCTCCGTCAGGTCTCCCGCGTGCACTCTTCTTTATAAATTCCTCTTTAGACTTTGACCAGTAATGATTAACTCGAATTTTATCAAACGTGACTTCTTTATATGCAGACGTAATAATCTCGCCGTTCTCGTTCATATTATCATAGCCTTTAATATAAGCAGGGATATGCGGACTGGTGAAACTTAAAACCTTTTCAGGATCGCATATAGTTTTAACGAGTGTATTAGGCCCGAAATCTTTTTCAGCGCACATTAAATAATTTTTAAGCACGCCGCCCTCGGGCTTCGTCTCATGTCCGCTTGAACCGAATATCAGCCAGTGTACTCCAAGCCCTCCGGCGTTGGGGTGCTCGCTCATAAATTCGTTCATAAAATCATACAGGCTCTTGCCATGTTCAAGGCAAAAACAAAATTCGTCGCAGTCAAGAATGGCCATATATCTAAATTTATTGCTGTGATCATGAACTGCCATATTATAAACGTCGAGCTGCCTTTGCTGACTTTTACCTGAAAGTTTTTGATAAGTCACGATACCC
>JAFSNU010000454.1 GCA_017447325.1 Synergistaceae bacterium
CAGTTTGCGAGACACATTCCGCACGATACACATTTATCATAATCAATATCAGCCCGCCCGTACTCGTCCGAATGAATTGCGTTCATGCCGCAGGCCGCAGCGCAGGGCCGCTTTAATCTTATAATCGCGCCATACGGACAAACGTCAATGCACTTGCCGCACTTTATGCACTTCTCTTGATCGATATGAGACCTGCCGGCTTTAAAAGTTATTGCCTGTTTCGGACAGATCTCTTTGCACGGATGAGCAAGGCAGCCTTGGCACGCGTCCGTAACTTTCACGACGTTATCAGGGCAGGCGTGACAGGCGAATTTTATAATATTAATTAACGGCGGCTCATAATATTTTTCAGGCTTGACGCATTCCTCCGCTCCTTGAGTGACCGGAGCCTGATCCGACGCGCTGCGTGCATCAAGTCCCATTGCAAGCCTTAATCTTTCACGCACTATAGCGCGCTCAAGAAACACGCTATCTCTATAAACTGAAATTTCGCCCGGGATAATCTCGTAAGGAATTCCCTCGAGCTTCGCAATGTCTCCGTCCTTATAATCATACGAGAGCCTCGCGATCTCCGCATAGACTCTCGTTCGAATATCATTCACGTTTGTATAAATTCCTCTGATGCTCATTAAGCACACTCCGTTTATTAAATTATTAAAAATTAAATTTTCAAGCCATTATAGCATAAATAAAAATCCCCGCAGAATTTTAAAACTCCGCAGGGATTTTATTATTTTAAAATTTTAAATTATTTTAATAACGCGTCATCAAAGAAAGTTTTGATCTTCGCGAACGGGATTTTGTCGAAATTATCATATAAATCAACGTGCGAAGCTCCCGGTATAATTAATAATTCTTTATTAGCCGCAAACTCGCTGCCTTCAGTCATAATTTTAAACGCGTCTTCACTAAAATATCTTGAGTGAGCTTTCTCGCCGTGAATGATTAAGACGGGCGTGCGGATTTCTTTTGCGTACTCAAAGAATTTGAAGTTCATAAACGGAAGAGCAGCTGTCGTGTTCCAGCCCTCGTTGGAGTTGACTGAATTTTTATGATAGCCGCGCGGCGTTTTGTAATACGCGTAATAATCTTTGACGAACTGCGGCGCGTCTTCCGGCAGCGGGTCGATAACTCCGCCGGCTCTTGCATAGCTGTTATTTTTATAATCTAAAGTTCTCTGAGCATTTAAAGCCTCGCGCATGTCGTGACGTGCCTTCTCGTTGTTGCCCGCATCAAAATATCCGTTGGCAGTAACGCGCGTCATGTCGTACATCGTGCTTGCAACCGTTGCTTTAATTCTCGTGTCAGCTGCCGCCGCGTTGATTGCAATTCCGCCCCAGCCGCATATTCCGATAACTCCAAGTTTATTAGCGTCAACAAAATCTAAATTAGCTAAAAAATCTATTGCCGCCGAAAAATCTTCGGTGTTGATCTCGGGCGAACCTAAAAATCTCGTATTATTTACGCCGCTGCTCTCGCCGGTGAATGACGGGTCAAATGCTAAAGCGACATAGCCGAACTTCGCCATCTCCTGAGCGTAAAGTCCCGAGCTCTGCTCTTTGACTGAGCCGAACGGTCCGGCCAAGGCGATTGCCGCGTATTTCTTGCTTTCGTCAAAATCTTTCGGCAGATAAAGATGTCCGACTAAATCAATTCCGTAACGATTATGAAATTTCGCGACTTGAACTTTAATAGCTGAATCTTTCGCGAAAACGCGCGTGTCGTCCTCGGGCTTTAAGTCCGAAATCTCAGCGAACGCTACAGAGCTTAACGCTAATGCTAATACTAATGCGAGTACAAAAATTCTTGTCATGATAAAAATACCTCCGTCTCAAAAATAAATTAAATTTAAATTAATTTTTAAATTAAAATTATTTTATAAATTTAAAATAGAAATGTCTAATACTTTAAACGCAATTCAAGAAATGCGTTTAATAAATTTCTTGTTTTAAATTTAAATTTTAATTTAAAATTTGTTTGATTAATTAGCTCGAGAACGCGGCAAAAATTTTTTGTAAGTTTATTTTTGTAAACGCAAGTGCAATTAATTTTAAATACTAAATTTATAATATGCGTTTGTAGTTGAAAATGTAGTTGAAAAACTTCGAGTTTATTTTGCGAAAAGTTTTATTGATTAAAATTATTTTAGCATATTAAAGGAGTGAATTTAAGAGCATGGAGCTTAGAGTTTTAAAATATTTTGTTGA
>JAFSNU010000455.1 GCA_017447325.1 Synergistaceae bacterium
AACTTAATTTTGAGGTTCCTCGTGAAACAGATGTAATATACATCGAACCTGAACTCCCGTCGATCCCCCAGACCGGCGGGAGTTTTTATTATTGTAATGACTTCAGGATTTAAAATTGCATTTGTTTACGGCTTAATTATTGCTTAAAATAAATCAGCTCCTAATCTCATTCTTTAATCTCTGAGCATTAGGAGCTGATAATTTTAATTTAAATTAATTATTAATTATTTGCTTGTCTTGATCTGAACAAAGGACGTTGAGCCGTCCCGCTCGATTAATAATATCGCTACATCATCGTCTGACTTAACAGCAGCTTTCAAATCGCTTAAATTTTTAATCTCGTGATTATTAACTTCGATTAATAAATCGCCCGCTCTCAAGCCCGCAAGAGCCGCCGGTGAATTAGGCGTTACGTTTGCTATCATAATTCCGCTTGCGTTGTCCTTAAGCTTGAACTGTCTGCGTAAATTCGCCGTAAGCTCGCGCACGTCGTCGATGCCGAATTTCTCAAGCAATTTATTGGCCTCGCCCTTATCGTCATTATTTAAATTATTATTTGACGTTCTGCCGTCGGCTGAGTCAGGTCTCTCGTCGAGCTTGATTTTAATATTTAAGCTCTTGCCGCGCCGAATAACTTTTAACGCAGCCTCTGAGTTCGGAGCAAGCGTTCTGATTTTCTGAACGAACCAGTTTACGTCCTTGACCTTCTCATTATTAACATGAGTTATAATATCGCCGCGCTTTAATCCGCCCTTCTCAGCCGCAGAGTCTTTGAACACGTCGCCTAAAATCACTCCGCCCTCTAAGTCTTTAAGATTATTAAGCTTCGCCATTTCAGGAGTGACGTTCTGAATTGAAACACCGAGCCAGCCGCGTTTGACTTTGCCGAACGAGACTAAATCATTCATAATTTCTTTCGCCATATTAACGGGAATTGCAAAGCAAATGCCCTGAGCGTAGGGAATGATCGCCGTGTTGATGCCGATGACTTTGCCGTCGAGATTTAATAACGGCCCGCCGGAGTTGCCCGGATTAATCGCCGCGTCAGTCTGCAAAAATCCGTCGAAGTTCACGTCCTGAGCATGGACGCTTCTGTTCTTTGCCGAGATGACGCCGGTTGTGACTGTCTGCTCGAGGCCGTAGGGATTACCGATCGCGACGACGCCCTCGCCGACTTCAATTAAGTCTGAATCTCCAAGCTCTAAGATCGGCAGATCTTTATCTTTAACTTCGATCTTAATCACGGCTAAATCATAAGTCGGATCTTTGCCCAAAACTTTCGCGGGATAAACTTTGCCGTCGGAGAGCGTGACGTTAATACTCTCGACGCCGTCAACGACGTGATTATTAGTTAAAATCTGACCGTCTTTAGTCACGATAAAGCCGGAGCCGCGTCCTTTCATCGGAACTGAACGCGTGAAGTCTTTAAATGCGTCGCCGAAGAAATGTTTAAAGAACGGATCATCGTCGAACGGGAAAGGCGAGACGCGCTGTGTGGCCTTTTTCTCCACGTCGATATTAACAACAGCAGGCGAAGCGTTTTTGACTATCTGCACGACCGGATTGCTCGCGTTCGGAGCAGAAAGAGCGAACGCCGCGCCCGCGCTTAAAACTAAAATTATTAAGCTTGCTAAAAATTTTTTACGCATAATACAAAATACCTCCGTTTAATAAAGATTAATTAATGTCAAAGATTTTAAACGCGAGTTAAAAATTTTACATACGATTTTTTACGGATTATTTATATTATAATAAATTAAAATTCTGTAAAGCGAGGCTGTAAATAAAATGGTAAGACGTGAAAATTTAGTTGAAGTAAACGGCTTGGCCGGAGGCAAGGGCGTTGCCCGTGTTCATCATATCGTGTCGCTTGAGGAGTTATTAGGTCACGGAAGATTATACGCGCGTGTTATTCTTCCGCCCGGGGCGAGCGTCGGCTGGCATCAGCATGTGCGCGACACCGAGCCTTATTATATATTAAGCGGCGAGGGCGACTTCTATGAGAGCGATATTAACAACGTGAACGAGCGTCATCACACGAAAGTTCATGCCGGGGACGTGTGCGTGATTCAGGTCGGGCAGTGGCACTGCATGGAAAATAATTCTGATGAAGATTTAGAGTTCATGGCTTTAATTTATAACGAGCAGGGCTATGACAACAGCGAGAATTAAATTTTAGATTTTAAAATTTTTAGCGAAAGGAGGGATATTTTAATATGGTAATGGCCGACGGAACTGTTATATTGTCGAAAGAGGAGCGCAAACGCCGTAAGAAGGATTATAAAAACGCGGAGTTTGTAGCAAAGCTTAAACGTTCGCTCGAGTCTGCGCAAGCTGCGGGCTGGGGATTAGATGTTACACTTGAGGATTTAATCGCTGTAGCGCATTAATTATGAATAATATTGGATTTACCCCAGAAGCTTGGGAAGATTATACGGAATGGGAAGAACAGGATATGGATATCGTAGATAAAATAAATGAGCTTATCAAAGATATTCGCAGAAACGGTGTTCTTACCGGCAAAGGCAAGCCGGAGCGTCTAAAGCATATGCCTGCCTACAGTCGACGAATTACTAAAGGGCATCGTCTAATTTATATAATAGACAAAAATGTAGGTTTAGTGATTTACTCCTGTAAGGGGCATTACGATGATTAAAATGGCCGACGGAACTATTATATTGTCGAAAGAGGAACGCAAACGTCGCAAGAAAGATTGTAAAAATGCGGAGTATATCGCGCAGATGACACAAGCTCTAAAAGAACTTCAGGCTATGGGGCTTGCTTTAGATGCTAAGGTTGAAGATATATTGGCGCATTAGTCATTTAATTTGAAATTATGAAAAGAGATGATGAAAATTAATAATAAAAATATAGCTGTCTTATGCGGCGGCGACGAAAATAATCAAGAGCGGGCTGTGTCGTTGAGAAGCGGCGCGGCTGTCTGCGATGCGCTTATCGAGGCAGGCTTTAACGCAAAGATTATTGATTTAAAAAATTTAGACGAGTTGGAGAGCGAAACGCTCACGGGCTTTGACAAAGCTTTTATAGCTATGCACGGCGAATGGGGCGAGGGCGGCGAGCTTCAGGCTAAACTTGACGCGATGGGCGTGCCTTATACGGGCTCTGAGCCTAAGTCGAGCGCGCTTGCCATGGACAAATGGGCTTCACGGGAATTATTTAAGCAAGCCGGAATTAAAATTCCAAAAGGCTTATTGCTGTCGGCTAAAGTTATTGATTTAAATTTTAGTGCTGAAGATTTTAATTTGATACGCGCGGAGCTTGGAGCTGATTTAGTTGTGAAGCCACGAGCCGGAGGCAGCACTGTAGGCACGACTATTATTAATAACGCAAGCCTTGAGAGTTTTAATAAGGCTGTTAGATTAGCGTATGAAAGTTATCTCGGCGATGTGCTGATTGAGGAGTATATAGCAGGCCGCGAGCTGACTGTCGGAGTGTGGGAAGTTGATAATAAGGCGCAGGCACTGCCGGTTATAGAGATTAAGCCGAAAGCCGGATATTATGATTATGAAAATAAATACACGGCCGGCGCGACCGAGTATATAGTCCCGGCGGAGCTTGACGATGATACGGCTTTGAAAGTTGCCGAAGCTGCGGTGAAAGCTCATGAAGTTTTAGGCTGTAAAGATTATAGCCGCGCTGACTTTAGATTAGCTAATGATAATCAAGCTTATATACTGGAAGTGAACACAGCCCCGGGCATGACGGCGACGAGCCTTGTGCCTAAGGCTGCAAGAGCTGTCGGAGTTAGCATGAGCGAATTTGTGAATGCTATATTAAATATTTAGCGCAAAGGGCTTTAGTTTGCTTAGAATAAGCGCATAGAAAGGACGTCGAAGTTTATGATGAAAAATAAATTTAATAAAGAAAAGGGTCCGGGGTTCGCGACCCTGGTGAAGAAGTTTATTTTAAATTTAGCGTTAATATTTGCGTTTGTAAGTTTAGCACAAGCTGACGACGTTAAAATAATTAAAATTTCGCATCAGGGAATGGCCGATCCTGAAGTAAATATTCAGAGCTATTTTGTGACTGAGTTTGTTAATCGCGTTGAGGCGAGGACTGACGGCAAAATAAAATTTGAAGTTTACCCGGACGAGCAGTTAGGCACGGAAGAGCAGAGGCTTGAGTTAATCATGCGCTCTGGTCTTAATCAGCCGGTTATAGACATGTCGTCGTTCGCAGCTTTAGGAACTGTCTTGCCTGAGCTTTACGCGTCGGCAGTGCCGTTTATGTTCAACTCGTTCGAGGCGGCGCATATATTCTTTGACACGAGCGATTATATGCGTGAGCTTAAAGAATTATTTAGACAGCGCACCGGCTGTGTCATGCTTGAAGTAGTTGAAGAGGGCGGATTTTTAGCGTTCACTAATTCTAAACGCGAGCTTAAATCGCCCAAAGATTTTAAGGGCTTGAAATTTAGGGCTATGGACGAAGGACAGATTGCGATATTTAACGCATTCGGAGCGAGCGGCACGCCTATTCCCTGGAGTGAAGTCTATATGGCGTTGAAGACGGGAGTTGCCGACGGCCAGATGAATCCGGCGTTTTATATCTTGCTTGGAAGCCTGCCGGAAGTTCAAAAATATATGACGCTCGCAAATATTCAGTATTCTGACCAGTTCTTTGTTATTAATGAAGATTTATTTAATAATTTAAGCGATGAAGAGCGCAAAATTATTCGCGATGCTGCAAGCGAGGCAAATAAATTAACCCGTGAACGCATCGAGGCTCAGGATTTAGAACAAATTGAGGAGTGCCGCAAGCGCGGGATGAACGTTTACGCGCCGAATTTGGACGAGATGAACGAGTTTAGAACGATAGGCCAGCCGAATTATGTTGAATGGCTTAAAACTCGTTTGGACGATGCTAAATGGCTTGACATGGCGTTGCGTGAGGCCGAGGCCGCGAATAATTTAGCTAAATAAATAATGCTTAATAAGCTTGAGAAATTAGAGAAGTTAATAGTAATGTTGAGCGCAGTTATCGGCTGCGCTTTATTGCTTATGAATATCGCTGATATTTTATTAGGCGTGTCCGTGCGGAGCTTGAATTTAAATTTAAAATTAGTTTGGACGGAAGAGCTTGCGCGTTTTACGCTTGTGTGGTTTGTGTTAATCGGAGCGTCTGCGGCGTATCATGAGGGCGACCACATGGCCATTGATTTTATAGTTAATAAATTTAATTTTAAGCTTCAAGCTTTATGTAAATTTATAGCTTTAATAATTCAGCTTATAGTTTTAGGCGTGTTAATTTATTATGGCTGGTTAAATATTCAAGGCAGCTGGGCTGTAAAGACTATGGCGTTAAAAATTCCGCGGGCTTGGCCGTTAATGGCGGTGCCGCTCGGTGCGGGGATGTTGTTTGTAGTTTTAATTTTAAGCTATATAAATAAAAAATAAAATTTAGGCGCACTATGAGGTCGACGAAGCTTATGATGAAAAGTAAATTTTATAATAAATGGGTCCAGGGGGTCGCCCCCTGGTGATTAATATATTATTATTTATTGGCTTTATATTGCAGATGTTAATCGGCGTGCCGCTTTATGCCGCGTTATTAATGACGAGCTTATTAGGCTTATTAAGCACGGGAAATTTAACTTTGCTGCGCGTTATTCCTCAGCAATTCTTTGGAGGAATGGACAGCTTTACGTTAATGTCGCTGCCGTTGTTTATCTTAACGGGAAGCTTGATGAATAAATCCGGCTTGACTGATAGATTAATAGACTTTAGTAAATTAATAGTCGGGCAAGTTAAAGGCGGCTTGGGATATGTAAATGTTGTGGGCAGCATGGTCTTTGCCGGAGTGAACGGGAGCGCGTCTGCGGACTCGGCGGCGTTAGGCTCTATATTAATTCCTGCGATGGTTCGCGAGGGATTTCCTGTTGCTTATGCGGCGGGCATAACGGCGGGAAGTTCGTTGATCGGCCCGATAATTCCGCCGAGCATATTCATGATAATTTACGCGTCGTTAACTAACACGTCTATCGGCGGATTATTTGCGGCCGGACTTTTGCCCGGTGTAATATTGGGCGCGGCATTCTTAATCATGAACTGGTATTATTCACGCAAATATAACGTCCCTGTGAGCAATATTGAAGAAGTTCGCAAATATAAATTTGAAATTTTGAGACGCTCTGTGTTAGCTTTAATTGCGCCGTTAATAATCATGGGCGGAATAATATTCGGCATCGTCACGCCGACGGAGTCCGGAGCTTTAGCAAGCTTGTACTGTATTATAGTTGGATTTGTTATAACGCGTGAATTAAATTTAAAGAATTTTGCTTTAGCTTTATACGAGACTGTTCGAAGCACGAGCGCGATATTTTTAATAATGGGCGCGGCTTCGGTAGTCGGCTGGTATTTAAAGTACGTGCGCATCACAAAACTCTTCAGCGATTTTATAATTAACTCGGGCTTGTTAAGCACGCCTTGGCTCTTGATGATAG
>JAFSNU010000456.1 GCA_017447325.1 Synergistaceae bacterium
AAAGACTTTGCGCTTGAGCGGCCTGTGAGTTCTGGGATTAATATTTAATTTCTGATTTCCAAACGGAATATCTTTCACGTTCGCGAGAGTGTTAATCAAGGCCGTACGGTTAATATTAATAAAGTCCAAAGGCTGCGGGTCTGCAAGAGTAAATATCGCGCGTTTAAGCCATTCGACCAAGGCGTGAGTCCGTCCGGCCGCAATATTATCGCTGACTTTAACAGCACGCGTTGACCATAAGCTCCGCTTTAACGCGTTAAAGCCGCCTCTGTCAGATAAAAATAAATTTTGATCAGCAAATAACATGCCTCTAAACGATAAATACATGTCGTCAGGCTCAGAACAGTTCCAGATATGCCATGAAGTGCGCACTCTCATAAAATTCCGCCACATCTCGCGGGCAGCCATACCGCCTAAAAAAGTTATCACAGTTCCGTCCGCCGCGCTCTCGATCTCCTGCGCTATCATGTTAAAGGCACTGCGAACTGACGCATCAAGCCAGAAAGGCATCGGCACGAAATGCTGCGCCTCTAAAAAACTATAGCATAATTTTGCCTCGCGTTCCTGATTTAAAGTAAATCGGCTTGCGGCTAATGCAATTCTCGCGTCGGGCTTTAAAGAATTTGCGGCGTATAAAGCAAAAGCCTGCGCACGATAATCTCTAAATAAATCAAGCGCAAAAATATTAAATATAGGCTGATTATTAAACTCGATTAAAACATCTTCGCCGTAAGCTAAAAATAACGGCAAATATCTATTGCCTCCGATTGCCGAGATTAAAGCCTGATTAGCTGCCGTCCCTGCGAAGCTTATCACGGCAATAATTCGCCCGGGATTATTTGCAAGCGTTCTTAACGCGTTAAATAATCTTTGATTATTTAAAATCTCGCTGCTTAAAGCCCGCAAATTATTATTATTAATTACCGGCGGATTTGTCAGCGTGCCTTCTTCGCGCGGAGCTAAGTCGTTTATGTCTATAAATTTTACATCATGTCCGGCGACACCGCGCCCGCTTTGAGCTATCTCGTCCTCTTCCCACTTCAAGGCCGCTTTAATAGACCGGCCGCGCTCAGTGTCCCAGCCGTCGTCCGGCGGGACTATTAAAACGTTCCAGACCCACTCAGCATTATTATTATTATTTAAAGCTGCGCTGAAGGCCGGAGAGCTAAACAGCGCAAACGCAAGAGCCGCGCATAAAAATATTTTTCGCATTTTAATTTATATATTAAAAAAGGGCTGCACGATTAACCTACAGCCCTTTTAAATTTTAATTAAATTCTTAAATTATTTCTTGCGGGAAAGCTGCTGAATTACGTCCTGGGTAATGTCAGTTCCGCCGATTAACACAACAGTCTTCATGAAGACATGCGTTAATTTCATTCTCGTTGCGACATCACGCACAGCCTGCTGGCAGTCTTTATAGATCGGCTCCATAATTCTCTGCTCGCCCTGCACAAGCTCCATGCGCTTCTGATTAACTATCTGAGCCTTTTTAGCCTGATCCGGCTCTTTATCAGCGGCGGTCTTGGCCTCGTTCTCTTTCTGGCGCGACAAATTAGCAACGTCCTGTCTTGCTTTCTTCAAGCCCGGGTGGCTCTGCACAACCTCTTCAATTTCCACAACGCCGATATTCACTGCGCTGTCTGATGCTTTAGCACTGCTCTTAGCTGCTGCGAATGCCGCGCCGCTTATCGCTGCCACAAATAAAAGAGTCACAAGTCCGAATAATGCAAATTTCTTCATAACTTTCCTCGAGAGCACATGCGAGTACTCTCTCAACCTCCTGAATAAATCTTTTAATTAAATTAAATTATTTTACTAATGTAAAATTCAGTAAAACATATTAACACCCAGTCAGTGAAATTTTAAACGTTAATATTACTTATTTTAAATTTGCAAAATAAAAAATGCGAGAGGCGATTACCTCCCGCATTTCAAATTTAAATTAAATTTATTTAAATCTCTTAACGCCTAAAGCAAGCGCAAATAAAATTAACGAACTCAAGCTTAAAGTTTCACAGCCGCCGCCTCCGCCGCCGCCGCTCTTCTTGCTTGAGCTGCCGCTCTGGTCGCCGCTGGACGTATCGCTGCCGGGTGTGTCATCAACTTCGCCGATACCTCCGGCTGTCGTCACAAAGAACGATAACTGCCACTTGTCGTCCTGCAGGCCGTCGCCGATTAAAATATACGGTATATTATCGTCCTCGAACGTTCTAATATAAGCCGTCTTATGCGTCTTGCTGCTTGACGCGTCCGCCATGAAGACTATGAACTCCAAAACTAATTTGTCATTAGTCCTGTCGTCTTTGTCCTCCATTAAGAACGCTTTAATAAATCTATTAAGGCCGCTTGAGCCGACCGCGCTGCTTGAAATTTCTCCGTCAAGAGCCGTCAATAAATCAACGTCAAGCTCGTCCGTGTTCGGCGAACGCACGCCTATAGTTCCGAACTGCATAAATCTTTGCAATAAAGTCTGAGCATTAGACGTGTCATAAAGCTTCGCCCAGTTCGTCTCTGTTAATAACTCGTCGCCTCTCGGAATTTCAAAGCGTATCGTCACGGGCAATAACGGAATTTCAGAA
>JAFSNU010000457.1 GCA_017447325.1 Synergistaceae bacterium
AAACCTTGCCTACCCTGTAAGGGGAGGTGTCAGACTTTAGTCTGACGGAGGGGTGTTCTGCCGGAGGGATATTCTTACTCGCGAGGGCAAGGCCGGAGGGGTAATGTTTTTCGATATTTGAAGTAAAAAATTTAATTTAATAAACGGAGGTTTATGTCATGAAGAAGCTTATTAATCAAGTTGATAATATCGTTGACGAAATGTTAAACGGTATGGTTGACGCGTATCCGACTTACGTAAAACGTCTGCCGGGCGTTGAAGTGTTAGTGCGTAAAGAAGCACCGCAGCCGAAAGTTGCGCTTGTGTCTGGCGGCGGCAGCGGCCACGAGCCGGCTCACGGAGGCTATGTCGGACGCGGAATGCTTGACGGAGCAGTCGCCGGAGCTGTGTTCACCTCGCCGACTCCTGATCAGGTCTATGAAGCTATTAAAGCCGTTGACGCAGGCAGGGGCGTTTTGCTTGTAATTAAGAATTACACGGGCGACGTAATGAACTTTGAGATGGCCGCAGACATGGCCGCCGATGACGGAATTAAAGTTGATAAAGTTATAGTCGCAGACGACGTAGCAGTCGAGAACAGCACCTGGACGACCGGACGCAGAGGCATTGCCGGGACAATTTTCGTTCACAAGATCGCAGGTGCAGCAGCCGAGGCCGGAATGGATTTAGAGAACGTCAAGCGCGTTGCTGAGAAAGTTATCGCTAATGTCAGGTCAATGGGAATGGCTATTGACGCTTGCACAGTCCCGGCGGCAGGCAAACCGAGCTTCGATCTTGCCGAAGATGAAATTGAAATTGGCATTGGAATTCATGGCGAGCCCGGCACTCATCGCGAGAAAATTTCAAGCGTAAATGATATTAGCGATAAATTATTAGCTAAGATTTTTGCCGAGAATATTTATAACGCGGGCGACGAAGTTGCTGTCATGGTGAACGGCATGGGCGGCACGCCTTTAATGGAATTATTAGTCGCTAATAAGCACGTCAAAGAAGTTTTAGCAAGTAAAAATATTAAGATCGCCAAGACTTTAGTCGGAAATTACATGACGTCGCTCGACATGGAGGGCTTTAGCATTACTTTATTAAAGCTCGACGACGAGTTAAAGAAATTATTAAACGCTCCGGCTGACACTCCGGCGTTCGTGCAGTTTTAATTATTATTAATTATTAATTAATTAGTAAATTTGCGTAAATATAACGCGTCCTGTTATGAAAGCGGGGCGCGTTTATTTTTATGCTATAATAATTTTAGTGAATGGCCTTGTAGTAAATTTTATTATTAGGAGGCGCGGGCGAATGAGCAAAATTTTATTAGTCTCGAATAATTACGAGCTTTGCAAGTGCATAAAGAGCTATGAATTTATAGACGGATCGGCTATAGACGCTCTTATCGCCGTGCGCGATTACGTGCATCAGGGCGGCGTAATATTAACTCATCCCTTGTGCGGAAACTTAAGGCCTTACCAGCAGCCGTTCAGATCAGTTTTACTTGAAATTAAAAATAATATTTTAGATTTAGAATCTTTAAGTCTTATTGAACACGCAATAGAAATTTATAATTCTGTTAAAAATATTAATATTAAAGAATTAAGCCGCGAGCATTACGCAGATTTCGCGTTTATTGACGCCGAGCTAATGCGCGAGAGCTTAGAGCAGTTTAATTTGATTAATAATAAATCCGGCTGGCCGAGACCGGCTGAGTTATTAGATTTAAATTAATTAAAGGGGGAATTTACTTTGAAACTGGAACTTCACAGACTGTTTGTGAAAGGTTTAACGTTCGGAGAGAAGACCGGCTTTGACAAGTCGAGCGGAACGCTGACTGTAAATAAGGCCGAGCTTCTTGAATTAATCTCTGACGACGATTTGCTCGGGAAAAATCTTGATGTTGACATCGCGATCCCGGGGACGAAGACGCGTGTCATGCCGGTGAAAGACGTTATCGAACCGAGATATAAGATCGAGGGCAAAGGCCAGATCTTCCCGGGAATGCTGAGCAGCGTTGACACAGTCGGCGAGGGCAAGACTTTAGTCTTGACGGGCGCGGCTGTTTTAACCGCCGGTAAGCTTGTGCGCTTCCAAGAGGGAATTATCGACATGAGCGGCCCGGGCGCGGACTATACGCCTTATTCTAAGACTTTTAATGTTGTCTTAGTGCTTGAGCCGGCTGATCCTAACATGGACAAGCACGATTACGAGAAGGCCTGCCGCATGGCCGGACTTAAAGCCGCAGCTTATTTAGCAAAGGCTTGCGCAGATGTTCCGGCTGACAAAGTTGATTCGTTCGAAGTCGCTAATATTCGCGAGGCAATGAACGCTATGCCGAATTTGCCGAAGGTTGGCTATTTGTACATGCTTCAGACTCAGGGCTTGCTGCATGATACTTATTTATACGGCGTTGACGTCAAGAAAATTTTGCCGACGATTATTTCGCCGCTCGAGGTCATGGACGGAGCTATCACGTCCGGCAACTGCGTTTC
>JAFSNU010000056.1 GCA_017447325.1 Synergistaceae bacterium
ACGAGCTCAGCCCGTATTTATTGCAGCACGCAAATAATCCCATTAACTGGTATCCGTGGGGGCCGGAGGCGTTTAAGGCAGCTAAACAGCAGGACAAGCCGATATTTTTGTCGATCGGCTACTCGTCTTGTCACTGGTGTCATGTCATGGAGCGCGAGTGCTTTAATGATCAGGAAGTCGCGGAGCTTATGAACGACGCTTGCATTGCAATTAAAGTTGATAGAGAAGAGCGGCCCGATCTTGATGATTTGTTTATGGAGATCTGCAAATTGCAGAACGGGAGCGGCGGCTGGCCTTTAAATATTTTTTTGACGCCGGACGGGCGGCCTTTCTTCTCTACTACTTGGCTGCCTAAACGAACTAAAGGCAAGATGCCCGGGCTGACGGATATAATTCCCAGAGTAAAATGGCTGTGGCTGATGCAGAAGGAGCATATAATGCGGGCGGCTAACGAGCTTGCAGGCTTATTAAAGGACCGCATGAAGTCGCAGGTGTCCAAATCTCGCGGCGGCAGAATAGGCGCGTATGCTTCGCGTGAGGCGTTAAATAAACTTAAAGAATTATTTGACGCTCAATGGGGCGGCTTCGGCGCAGCTCCAAAGTTTCCAATGGCAACAAGATTATTATTTTTGTTGCGTCAAGCTGAGTCAAGTTTTATATCAAAGCCTGAGCAGGACAATGCGTTTAACATGGTTGACTTGACTTTAAGGCGCATGTGGCGGGGCGGAATTCACGATCATTTGGGCGGAGGCTTCGCGCGTTATGCGACGGATGAGAAATGGCTTGTGCCGCATTTTGAAAAGATGCTGCCGGATCAAGCTTTATTATTATATATTGCCGCAAGATGTCATGAACATAAAGCTGATAACTTTTATTTAATGCTTGCTGAAGATATTATGAGCTGCGTTGCGCGGGATTTTTTTGATGATAATACGCAATGCTTTAAGGCCGCTCTTGACGCTGACACCGACGAGGGCGAGGGCGCGTATTATTTATGGCAGTCCGACGAGATTCACGCGCTGCTGCCCGAGGGCGACGCGGGATTATTCTGCGCGGCTTATGCTGTGATGCCCGGCGGAAATTTCGGCAGCGAAGTCGCAGGCTCTCAAATTGGATATAATATTTTGTACGAAGCGACGACGGTCTCGGCTCTTGCTGCTCGTTACAGCATGGAGGGCGCGGACATTGCGCAAAAATTAATGAATGACCGCAAAATTTTGCTTGACGCAAGGAATAAGCGAGTAAGGCCGTTAGTTGACGATAAAATTTTGATGGACTGGAACGGCTTTATGATAGGCGCGTTAGCTAAAGCTGCGATTATATTTAACAAGCCCGAATGGCGGAGCATGGCTGAGAAGGCGGCGTTTAATCTGCAAAAATTATTAGTTGATCCGAAAGGCAACTGGCGGCGAAGATTTAGGGCGGGCAGCGCGAGCATTCCGGCTTTAGCTGGAGACTATGCGGCTTTATTATGGGGAATTATGGAATTATACAAGGCCGCTAAACAGGCCGAGGCCGGAGAGAAGCAATTAAACGACTGGTTAAAATACGCGCAGAATTTGGCCGATTTATTAATTGAAAACTTTCGTGACGAGAGCACGGGCGGATTATTTTTGAGCTTGAGCAATGACGATGATAATTTTATATTCTTTAGGCGCATAGCGGCTGAAGACAACGCGCTGCCGTCGGTGAACGCGCTTGCGGCTCTTGCTTTAAGTTCGTTAGGCCTTGAGCTTGGAGCAGAGCGCGACGGCAAGAAGTATGCTGACATTGCGAGAAAAATTTTAGCGTGCTTTGCGAGATTTGCGAGTGCTAATCCGCTTGAAAATTTGTCGTTAATCACAGCGGCTGAATTATGGCGGCCGGTTAAAGCCAAGCCGAAGCCTGTTGAGAAAGTTAAAAATAAATCTGACGAAGATTTAGAGGCTGAGAATTTAGAGACTGAAAAT
>JAFSNU010000458.1 GCA_017447325.1 Synergistaceae bacterium
GCTTTTCAAATTCCCAGTCTGTATAAGCTGCAAATAATCCCGGGTTTTCTTTAAAGATATCCTCAAGCTTCAGCATCTTATCTACCATTGAATCCTCTTTTGCAATCGCCTGCATGTCACGTTCTCCTCGTGCTTACATTTATTTTTATTTTAAACTTTATACTCGGCCATTTTAGCTTTAAACTCAGCTTCAGTCATGCCGGCGCGTGCAGCTGCTTCGCTTAAAGTAAGTATAGAGTCTTTAACGAGACCGGCAAGAGTTTTAATTTTACCTTTATCTTCACCGTGTCCCTCTATTGCCTCGATATTCGCCTTGTACATCCGCTTTTCAAATTCCCAGTCTGTATAAGCCGCAAATAAACCCGGATTTTCTTTAAAAATATCCTCAAGCTTCAGCATCTTATCTACCATTGAATCTTCTTTTGCAATCGCCTGCATGTCATTCTCTCCTCCTATGCTGCCCAAATAGTATAATAAACGCTCCAGGCCGGTATTTGGCCATGATTTTTCTTTTATCATTTTAGCACGTAATTTAGCTATATCGATAAAATGAAACTCCATCCCGCGAAGACGCCACGCGCCGTTATTTATATTTACAATCCTGTGCAGCTCGTACCAGTCATCCGAGTCATGAAATAAATTATAATTTACAAGCGTTATAAAGACGACTTGAATATCAGGATACTTCTCGCCGATGCGCGTCTCTCCGGCATAAGTGCGCGAAGCGTAATGCATAAGCCTCGGCAACAAATTAGCGTCATACGCAACTTGAACTTCAATATGCAAAATTTTATTATCGCAAGTCCTCGCTATGACGTCGAACCTCGGCGACTTGTCATAGCCGCTCTGAGGCACGGCCTCGCGATCCGCATAAACTAAATCCTCAACCGGCGAAATCCGCTCGACGTCCTTAGGCGTGTTGTCCAAGACGTCATTCACGAACTCTATTAATAAATCTTTATACTCAGGATTTGCAAATAAAAATTTAAAAAATCTGTCGTTAAGCCGATTAAAATTTTCCATCTTTATTTAATATTTTTAAGCTTTATCGACGCTCAGAATAAAAACAGGATTGCGCGCCGACATTAATAAACTCTTGCCCAGCGGCCTGCTAAAACTTATAGCCGCCTGCACAGCTTCAAAGTTCTTCCATTTATTATTATTTAATAAAATATTCACGGCATCGCTCAACGTGTCAAGAGTTACAGAAGAGATAACTAAACGCACAGGCTGCTCTAAACTCTCAAGCAATTTTATAATTTCGCCAAGCTCGCCGCCGCTGCCGCCGATAAAAATATTTAAATTATTATTTAAGCCCGGCAAAATTTTATTCAACACGCTCAAAGCCTTTCCCGCGTGAACTTTTATATTATGCGCTCTAAATTTTATTAAATTTTTATTTATAACTTGCAGCGCGCTTTCATCAAACTCGATTGCGTGAACTTCACTCTCGGGAAATTCTAAAGCAGCCGCGCACGATATAGAGCCAGTACCAGCTCCGACGTCAATAAACACAGAATTATTATTTAAATTTAATTTATCAAGTATAATCGTCCTGACTTCTTCCCGCGTCATCGGGACTTTATCGCCGCGTTCAAAATCTATATCTTTTAATCTTCCCGCCGGAGCGTCCCACGGCGAATTATTTTTGATCAACACAAGCGACAATATATCAAAAATTTTATCTTCATTATAAATATCAGGCTTAATGCGCGTGATGCACTCGTCTTGATAACTTAATCTCTCGCCGATTATAATTTCAGTTCTCGCAGCTAAATCTCCGGCAGAATTTTTAATTAAATCTACCGCCCAGTTCGGACTGTGATCGTCGCCGCAGAATAACAAAACGCTTTTATTACGCTCGACAGTGTTTAAAAATTTTTGCGGGCTTAAAGGCCGGCCATGGCCTGACAAAATCACCGCGTCGTGCCACATCTCTCCGGCAGCCGCGCATAAACTTTGCAGCGAGCTTATCCCAGGCATGACGTTGATATTATAATCTGCAAAATTTTTCTTAATCAACGGCAGCAAGCTATAAATTCCCGTGTCCCCAGATACTAAAATTATTATTAATTTATTTTCTGCAAGATTTTTAATCTCATTAAACGCTTCTTTAAAATTTTTTAATTCAATTATATTTGCTTTATCATTTTTAAATTTCTCAGCCAAATTTACATGACGAGCCGCCGCGACTACAACATCAGCATTCTTTAAAGCATTAACAGCCTCGAGCGTCAAAAATTCTTCCGCGCCCGGCCCTGCTCCGATTACTATAATTCTGCGCATGATAACACCCCTAAAAATTTTTAATTTAATTATATAATTTTAAAGGCTATAAGCAAACAACAAAAAACTCTGTTTAATTAATTTTAAACAGAGTTTGTATTTAAATTTATTTTATTTTTAGAATGGTGCGGAGGGGGAGAATCGAACTCCCACAGCTTTACAGCCACAAGATCCTTAGTCTTGCGCGTCTACCAATTCCGCCACCCCCGCAGGGCAACAACGTTATTTATTATACGCAAAAATTTTTTCCCGTCAAGCTTTAATTTTAAAATTTATTTTATTAATCTCCAGCAGCTTTAGCAGCGCAAAAATTTTTAATTAATAATTTTATTAAAGCTCACGCAAAGAATTTTAAATTTCAAACAAGCTGCCGCTCAAGTCAGCGCAAAAATTTTTAAATTATTAAATTTATTTCAAGCCCTCGCAGCTCACGCAAAGAATTTTAATTTTAAAACAAGCTGCCGCTCAAGTCAGCACACAAAATTTTTAAATTATTAAATTTATTTCAAGCCCTCGCAGCTCACGCAAAAAATTTTTAATTTTCAAACAAGCTGCCGCTCAAGTCAGCGCACAAATTTTTATTTTAATAAATTTATAACAGCCTTGGCCGCAAGTTCTATGCTGAGATGCGCCGTGTTAATGCAAAGATCATAATTCGCTTTATCGCCCCAGTCCTGCCCGGTATAAAACTCGTAATACTTCGCTCGATTTTTATTAATATCTATAATATGCTGCTTTAATTCTTTGTCGCTCATGCTCGAGGCGTCTTTGTCATCCTGATTAATATTAGCGCGGCATCTCGCAATTTTGCTCTCCATGTCTGAATATACAAAAATCCTCAACGGCTTTTGCTCACGTAAAATATAATCGGCGCAGCGTCCTACTATAACGCAGTCAGATTTTTGCGCCATCTCTTGAATAATTTTATGCTGCTCTTGATAGATCGCCTGGCCTTGATCCCAAACGGGATTTATCACCGGGTAAAAGCTGAAGCTCCGTCCGATA
>JAFSNU010000459.1 GCA_017447325.1 Synergistaceae bacterium
CGCGCGCGATGGAGAAGATGGATCCGAGCTTGGAAGAGGCGTCAAAAATTTCCGGAGCTTCGCCGCTGAAAACTATTTTGACGGTGACGCTGCCGGTGATGCTGCCGTCGGTGATAGCGGCGGGGCTGTTAGTTTTTATTGCGGCTGCGTCTTGCTACGGGATACCGTCGATAATCGGCGCGCCCGGGCAAATCGACACCGTCACAACTCGAATTATCGATTACGTTCATGTCGGCTCGCCCGAAGGCCTGACCGACGCAACAGCTCTTGCGGTTTCGTTAATGCTAATCGCGATTTTAATTTTATATATCTCAAGCTTTGTATTATCTTCGCGGCAATATATAACTATTTCAGGAAAGTCCGTAAGGCCTAATATAGTTGAGCTTGGCAAATGGCGCGTGCCGGTGACTATTTTAGTATTTTTATTTGCTTTAATAGTCGTTATAATTCCTTTTGCAACTGTCTTTATGAGTTCGTTTACAAAAAATTTAGGCAAGCCTCTTTCAGCTGCTAATTTTACTTTAAGATACTGGGAAATTTTATTTACGCGCAAAGGCATTTTAGACACGATTAAAAATAGTTTAATCGCTGCGAGTGCGGCGGCGAGCGCAGGAATTTTAATTTCGTGCGTCATGGCGTGGATCTTAACGCGAACTAAAGCAAAGCTCCGCAAAGTCCCGGACTTCTTAATTGCATTAGGCAGCGGAACGCCGAGCGTTGTTATAGCTCTTGCTTTAATCATGACGATGTCCGGCAGATTTTATATAAATATTTATAATACTTTAAGCATCATGATAATAGCTTATATAGTTAAATATTTATTAATGGGAATGCGGACTGTAGTTTCTGCCATGAGCCAGATTCATCCGTCGCTTGAAGAGGCGGCGTTAATCTCAGGCGCGAAGTGGCAGAGAAGTTTTAAGGACGTGACAATTCCCTTAATAGCTCCGTCGGTAGTTGCAGGATGGTTTTTAATTTTCATGCCGAGCTTCTACGAGCTGACGATGTCAACGCTGTTATATTCAAGCAACACTAAGACAATAGGCTATGAATTATTTACGTATCAGACTTATCATAGCCAGCAGACGGCAAGCGCGATCGCGGCGGGAATTTTATTAATAGTCTTGATAGTGAATTATATTTTAAATAAATTAACGGACGGCGAGTTCGCGATTTGATTTTTAAATTTTATATAGCATATATATATAAAGGAAGAAGCTTTGTGAATAAAAATGTCTAAAATAACTTTTAAAAATATAACGAAATTTTACGGCAAGACGCAGGTTATAAAAGAATTTAACGGCGAGTTTGAGGACGGAAAGTTTATAACTTTATTAGGGCCGTCGGGCTGCGGCAAGACGACGATGTTAAGAATGATAGCGGGCTTTGAGAAGCCTACGGGCGGAGAGATTTTAATTGATGGTAAACTTGTGAGCGGCGGAGATAATTTCGTCCCGCCGAACGAGCGCAATATCGGAATGGTCTTTCAGTCTTATGCGGTCTGGCCGCACATGAACGTGTTTAACAACGTTGCTTATCCGTTAAAAATTCAAGGTCTGAGCAAGGACGCGATTAAAATTAAAGTTGAGCAAGTGCTCGAGGCTGTGCATTTGTCGCCGTATATAAATCGTATGCCGGACGAATTATCCGGCGGACAGCAGCAGCGCGTCGCCCTTGGCCGAGCTTTGGTCTCAAGCCCGAAAGTTTTATTGCTTGACGAGCCGTTGAGCAATCTTGACGCAAAATTACGCGAGTCTATGCGATTTGAGATTAAAGAAGTTCAGAAAAAATTTAATATCACTGTCGTTTACGTCACGCATGACCAGACTGAAGCGATGGCCATGAGCGACAAGATTATAATATTTAATCAGGGCGAAGTTCAGCAGGCCGACACGCCGGAAAATATTTACAAGCATCCGGCAAATCAATTTACGGCTGATTTCATCGGCAAAATTAATTTTATTCACGGCCAAGTTGATAATAATAAAATTAAAATTTTAAATTCAAATCAAGCTATAAATTATTCAGGCGGTAAGACCGGAAATATAGTGTTAGGCATAAGGCCGGAGAATATTAAAATTTTTAAATCTAATGCTGAAAATTTTAATAATAATAAAAATATTTTGCGCGGCGAATTAAAGCACTCGTATTATCTCGGCGATATTAACGATTTAAGAATTGAGCTTGAAGACTGCGGCGAGATAATCCGCGTGACGGAGAGCGGAAATAATTTTAATAATTTTCAGCCCGGCGACAAAGTTATTTTAGAGTTTGAAGATTATTTAGTGTTTAACGATGCAAAATAAACTTGGCCTGACAGATGCTGTTGAGCTTGCCCGGGCCGAAGAGAAGATCAGCAAGACTAAAGCCGTTGAATTATTTGAGAGCGGATTTTTAAATTCTTTAACGCCCGGGACGTTTCAAAGCCTTGCGGAGATTCATAAATTTTTATTTGAAGATATTTACGATTTCGCGGGCAAGGTAAGACATGTTAATATTGCGAAATTTAATTTTAGATTTGTTCCGGCGATCTATCTTGACGATGCTTTAAAGCAAATTGAGAAGATGCCGCAGAATAATTTTGACGAGATTATAGACAAATATATCGAGATGAATATTGCGCATCCGTTCAGGGAAGGCAACGGACGCAGCATGAGAATTTGGCTTGACTTAATTTTAAAGAGCGTTTTAAATCTTGTAATTGATTGGAGCTTAGTGAACAAAGAAGATTATTTATTTGCGATGCAGCGCAGCCCCGTCCGCAGCACTGAGATTAAAATTATTTTAAAGCAGGCTTTAACAGACAAGATTAACGACCGGCAATTGTTTATGAAAGGCATTGACGCGAGTTATAAATACGAGGGCTATTCAAGTTTTTTATTAATAAATAAATCCGGCCTCGAGTAAAATATAAAAATTTTAAATTTTAATCAAGGCCGGGCATAATTTTAAAATTTATATTTTAAATTTTAATTATATATTTCTTTAGCATAAATTCCGGTTTATATGACAGCTTCGCCTCTCTTAAGCCAAGCTCACCCATGTCTTCCTCGCGATTAACCCATTTAAATTTTGCGCCCTGATCTCGCAGGAAGAAATTATTAATAGCCTGATAGCTGCCCGCGTACTCGCCGAAAGCCTTTTCAAATCTAATATCTAAATTATTTTCGTCTAAGACTTCTGCGATAGTGTAAGCGATAATTTTATCGTCTATCTTAATCATGCCGCCGAGCAGCGGAAATTTGTCCCAGTACTCGATCGCAGTCCGCACGGCCTTATCCTCAACTAATAGAGACGCGGCCTCGCTGTCCGTCATCGTCTCGTCCCGATGCTCGCGCCAACACTCCTGAAAGTTTAAAACGTCTTTAAAGTCGTTAGGCGTTAACGGCATATAGTCGAACTCGTAGCTTGACTCGAAAGTCCGCACGCGATTTCTTTTATGCGAAAATTTAGAGCCTTTTAATTTAATTAAGTCATTCACGCTATAGACATATTCCCACTGGTCGCGCTCTTCGCTTAAAGTTGCATTGCTTAAAGCATTTTGAATTAAATTCGCCGCGTCCTCCGGCACGTCATAAAGCTCAAATTTATTATTAAAATTATCTTCAAAAATTTTGCGCCAGTTAATATTATTATCCCGCCAGCTGCCGACAGGTCCGTAAATTAAATTTTGCGACTTAACCCAGCACAAATTATTTTCATCATCAAACGCAAGTTCAATTAACGCGGCATCGCGCCATCCCCATAGACTAAAGAACGAATACTCGCAGTACTTTACCGGGCAAGCTGCAAAATATTTATCGTACTGCGCCTTTAAATCAAAGCTTAACGGCTTAAAATCCATACAAAAAAATTCCCCTTAAATTTAAATTTGCTTTATTTAATAATTATATTACGCAATATTTAAATTTAAATTATTTAAATTATTTAAATTATTATAATTATTCCCGTGAATTTGTCTTAAAACTTCGACTGCGATTTCAAGGGCGCGTTTGCCGTCCTTAATTCCGACTAAAGGCTGGCGTTTATCTTTAACGCAGCTCACAAAATGCGCGAGTTCTAATTTTAACGGCTCGCTCTTCGGGAAGATCGGTGTCTCCAAAATTTCAGCACGGCCATCGTTGCTCGTGACGCAGCGGCTGACTTGAACGGACTGAGTTTCATAATTCACCGTGATATGACGCTGCTTCTCCATGATGTCAAGCTGACGCAAATTTTTCTCAGCTACGCGGCTCACGACTATATGCGCTATTACTCCGTTCTCAAATCTAATCTGCGCGTCCGCTATGTCCTCATGCTCTGTATAGACGCAAGCACCCGCCGCAGAAATTTTTGCGATCGGCGAGTTCACAAGCGATAAAATAATATCTATATCATGAATCATCAAGTCTAAAACAACGCCGACGTCGTTAATC
>JAFSNU010000057.1 GCA_017447325.1 Synergistaceae bacterium
AGCTTGTTCCAGCCCGTGTCGGCTATTACTATCTGAACCGCGCCTAAAGTATGGCCGTCGAGTAATAAATACGGCGCAACTTCATGGAAAGCGTTTGCTCTGTAATTCGCGATAGGCTGCTCTGCTGCGTCAGTAACGCCGGTCTGCAATGCGCTGTAAAGCTCGCTGTAGGTAACGACCGTCGGGTTCGCGCCTAAATTATTTACAGTTCCGACCATAACCGGGTCGTCAGTAACGCGAATTTTCTTGCCCTTTAAGTCAGCAAGTCCGGCAACAGGATCTTTAAAGAAGAAATGTCTGAAGCCCTCTTCGCCGTAGCAAATGCCTCTGATCGGCAAGCCAAGCTCGTGCGGCTCAGCTAAAAAGTCTGCGGCTAAATCGCTGGCGGCAAATTTCCAGAAATGCTCGCGGCTGACGAACGTGTACGGGATAGCAAGCAGCGTTGCCTTCTGGCAGCCGTAGCTGGTAAGAGCAAGGGCTGAAATTCTGGCCATGTCAACCGTGTCGCTTCCGCCGAGCATTCCGTCAAGAATCTGAGCGTCAGAGCCAAGAACTCCGCTGGCCTGAATGTCGATGATGATGCTTCCGCCTGAAAGCTCCTCGACCTTCTGCTTAAATGCAGTTGCGGTCTGTCCGACGATTGAATCGAGCGGGTTGACTTCAGCGTAAACGAGCCTGATCGGATCGGCAAACGCGGCGGTGCAGCTCAGCACTGCGCACATTACAACAAGTAAGGCAAAAAATTTTTTCATGATAATAAAAAGCCTCCTCTTGAGATTTTAATTAAAAATAAATAAAATTTAATTAATTTAATTAGTAGTAAACAAATTATAATATTTAAAAGGCCGAGTGACAAGATTTAAGATTTTAAATTTTTAATTACATGAAACATAATATTAAACTAAAGAATGACAGGCTTGAAAGCAAAAGCCATAAAAAAAGAGAGGCTTCGCGCCTCTGCTTTTCTTTGAGGGGGGTAAAACGATCAAACAAGACGAGGAGGTCTCCGTTATGCCAATGCCTCAACTTCGCAGGATTAAGAGGCTTAACTTTAATTTATATATAAACGGCCTCAAGAGACTTTTATAATCTCGATTTGTTCGTTATGTCAAACATTATATACCTCTCTAATAAATTGTCAAGCATATTTTTAAAGCCGATTTTAAATTTTTATAAAGCTTTAAATTATGGATAAATTAAACTTTTAAATTAAAATAAATTTAATTTAATTTAAAATAGTGTCAGTGCCGCGCTCTATCGCTACTATGCCGGTACGCGCAAGCTCGATTATCTTAAATTCTCTTAATAAATCCTCAAATGCAGCCGTCTTCGTCTCGTCGCCGATTAAAGACAGCGTTATCGTCTCAGGCGTTATGTCGATTATGGACGCTCTGAATATATTTCCGATTTGAATAATCTCGCCGCGTATGTCTCGATTTTCAGCTTTAACTTTTATCAGCACAAGCTCCCGCCTGACTGCGTTATCGTTCAAAAGTTTTACTGATCTAATCGGCACAAGCTTTCTTAACTGGTTGCATAATAATTTTACGTGCGCGTCGTCAGAGATTATCTCTATAGTCAAGCGCGTCACGTTCGGGTCTTCAGTCCAGCCGGCCGCTATTGTCTCTATATTATAGCCTTTGCGCGAGAACAAATGCGCGATCTGCGACAAAACTCCGGCCTCATTGTCCATTAAGGCCGCTATCGTGTATCTCTTTAAATCTGCCATTCTTATTTTTCACGTCCCCTGTCATAAATTTATTTAAATTTAAAGTCTCAAGCCCTCAAATTCAAGTTTTATTTTAAATCATGATTAAATATATATTAGCTTGTAAAATTTGCATTAAATTACGCGGCTATGAGAGCAGGAAGTCCGATATGTGGCCGCCGCCGCTGACCATCGGACGCACCATCTCGTCAATGTCTATAACGCAGTCAATCACGCTGCCTTTGTCCGAAGCTAAAGCAGATTTTAAAGCAGTCTCAAGCTCGCTTGCATTATTAGCTCTAAAGCCGTTTAAGCCATAAGCTTCTGCAAGCTTCACGAAGTCAGGCCCGCGGTCTAAAGTCGTCTGCGAGAAGTGTTTATTATAAATTACATTCTGCCATTGGCGTACCATGCCTAAAGTAGAGTTATTAAAGATTATTGTGATAATCGGAAGTTTATAATATTCTTCGGTCGCAAGCTCGTTGCAGTTCATCCTGAAACTGCCGTCGCCTGTGACATGCAATACTTTCTTGTCGGGATTGCCTACTTGAGCTCCTATAGCCGCGCCGA
>JAFSNU010000058.1 GCA_017447325.1 Synergistaceae bacterium
CAAGCGTGCTTAAACGCGCTTTAGAATTATTAAAAATTTTCGAGAGCAGCGAGCTTGAAAATTTAAATAATTTAAAAAATTTTAAAGATGACGTTCCGGACTATCAAGCTTTGACCGGCCAGATAAATTTTTTAGAAAATTCGCAAGCTCAAGCTGATTTAATTTTAGACGAGCTTAAAACGCTTGACTTGGATAATATTACGCCGATGCAGGCATTAAAGATTTTAGGAAAATTAAAGGACGAGAGCTTAAAGCTTTAAATTTTAAAATTTTGCGGCCTACGCGTATTTATAATTTATAAAATTAAAGCGCGTTAATTAGGGCATTAATGCCTCGTCTTCTTCTATAATATCAATGTCGTAGCTGCATTTCATCCCGAACAAGTCAACAAGAGCGTCTAAAACCGCGCCTTTGATTGATAATTTATCTTGTGCGCTTGCCTCAGGCTCAGGCAAAATTAAAATTCGATAAGAATTTTTGTCAAGCTTAAATAATCTATAGTCTTTCACGAAGGCAGCGGCTTTAATTCTCGCGGCGATGCTCTGGGGATTAACGTCAAGTATCATAATTTTATACCAGCTTTCTTATTTGATTTTTATAATGAATTAATTATATATTAAATTTTATTAGAAAATTTAAAAGAAATTGATTTAAGTTTATGCAAGGAGATCGGGCGCGGCAAGTGCGGAGCTGTGTATAAACTTAATGATAAACGCGCGGTTAAAATTTTTTTTGAGACTATGTCGCACGAAAATATTATGAAAGAATACGCGCATACGCTCGAAGGCTCGAAACTTAATATTAACGCTGTCGGTTGCTGCGGACTTGTGAGAAGCAAGGGCAGAATTGGAATCGAGCGTGAATTAATAAACGGAGTTAGAGTTGAAGATGAAATGGCGAACGGCACGGCAAGCCCGAGTTTTTTCGGCATGAAGATGGCCGAGGAGCTGAAACTTATTCACTCGAGGACTGCAAATAAAAATATTTATCCTGATGCTAAAAATTTTTATTTAGACTGCGCTGAAAAATGCGTTCATGATAAATGGCTTGATAATAACGAGAGCGTTAAAATTAAAAAATTTATCGAGGCTCTGCCCGTTGGAAATTCTTTAATATACGGCGATTATCATTCTAATAATGTTTTATGGGAAAATAATAAAATTCGTTTGATAGACATAGCGGACGCTCTGAGCGGCCATGCAATTTATGATTTATTAGTCGCGGCTCTTTATATGCACTTCTTTATGACAAATCCTGAAAGTTCTTTGCCGTCAACGCCTGAAAAACGCGAACGCAGGATCGCCTGCTGGGCTCAGCTTGTTAATACTTATTTTGAACTTGATGAGCTTAAAGCTGAAGATAATGCAAGAGCCGAAAGGATTATAGAAATTCTTGACGCGTGCAGTTTATTAAAGCTCACGCTTGCGCCGTATTCGTTCAGCAATTTAAGTCAAAGAGGCAAAGAGCTTTGCGTTGCTTTAGGCAAGAAAACTTTTATGCCTGTGATTGAAAAATATACGGGCGTTGTCACGGAAAATATTTTAGACTTGGGCAAAGCTTAAAAATTTTAATAATTTAATAATTATGATAGATAAATTATTTAGAAAAGTATCAAGCGTTCAGATTGCAATGCATATAGCTGCGTCTATCGCTATGATAATTGATAATATTATAGTCGGGAAATTTTTGGGGATCACGGCAGTCGGAGCGTACGGAGCTGCCGCGCCTTTGTTGTTGGTTATTATGTCGTTGAATCAGGTGTTAAGCACCGGCGGCCAGATAAAGTGCGGCGAGGCGTTGGGCAAAGGAAATAAAAGCGGCGCAGATGCTGTAGTGTCGCTTGTGTTATTTATCGGCGTGTCGCTCGCGGCTTTAATTATTATAATCTGCTTCGCCTTTCAAGAGCAGGTGTTATTTATTTTAGGCGTGAGATCCGGTTCTGAGTTATATAATCATACGCTTGATTATTTGCTTGGATTTATTCTCGGTGCGCCGGGATTTATCGGCATGTTGATATTAGTCCCGTTTATACAGCTTGACGGAGATAAAAACCGCGTTATGCGCTCGACTGTTATATTAATTGTCACGGATGTAATCGGCGATATTGCAGCTATAAAAATATTTAATTCCGGGATGTTCGGCATAGGCCTTGCAAGCAGCGTAAGCTATTACTGCGCTATGGCGTTTTTGCTGCTGCATTTTAAAAATAATTCTGACGGATTAAGGCCAAGCTTAAAGTTAGTTAAAGCCGGATTAAAAAACACGCTGCCGATTATCAAGCTCGGAGCTCCGGCCGCATTGCAAAAGACTTTAATATCGCTGCTGTCGCTGACTTTAAATTATATTTTAATTTATTTCGGCGGAGCTGTGTCGCTGGGAATTTTCACGGTTATAGGCAGTTTGTTAAATTTATTAAATGCAGTAGGCCAAGGAATGGGCGCGGCTGTGCTGCTTTTATCAAGCGTATTTTATGCCGAAGAGGACAAGCGCAGTTTAAAAGAAGTTATAAAAGCATTTATAAAATATAGCGTTTTAGTAAATGCTGTAATGTTTATTATAGTTTGCTTCACGGCTGAAAGTTTAGTGCAGCTTTTTACAAGAGCTAAAGATATAGATATTAATATGGCCGGAGTTGCTTTGCGCTTCGCAGTTTTAGATTTAATTTTATTCTCGCTGGCAAATTGCTTTAAAAATTATTTTCAGGGAATTAAAAATATTAAATTGACTTATATCATGATTTTGACACAGGCGTTTTTGTTCGCTGCTTTGTCTGCATTCCCATTAATGAAATTTTTTGGAGTAATAGGCGTGAGCTGCGCTTTTGCCGCCGGAGATTTATTGACTTTAATAATGCTTTATTTAATAGTTTATTATAATAAAAAAGATTTTAGCTTAAAGCTCGATAATTTTATGATGCTGAAAGATGATTTTGGAGTTCAAGATAATAATTATTACGGGCGGAGCGTCTCAAGCATTGAAGAAGCGGCGGAAGCTGCTGCTGAAGTCGGCGAGTTTGTCGAAAGCCGAGCGAAAAGCAGCGAGTCTAAAAATATTAAAAATAAATTAAGCTTATGTACTGAAGAGATCTGCAAAAATAATATTGCTTACGGATTAAGCAATAAAGACAAGCAGTATTTAAAAGTGAGTTTAATTTATAAAGATAATAAATTTATTTTAAGAATTCGCGATGACTTTAAGAAATATAATCCGGTCGAGAGCTATAAAAAATATATTAATAATAATTCTCAGCTTGAGCTTGAAGAGAAGTACGGACTGAAAATAATATTTGGAATGTTGCAGACTGATAATGTGGATTATATGGGAACTTTAGGCTTTAACACGCTTATCGTTAAGTGCAGCGATATTTAAATTTTTAAAATTTTTAAAATTTGGAGTGAAAAAATTTGAGCATGAATTGAATTATAAGGCAACTATTATCACGCCGTTTCATAACACTGATATTGATATATTTAAAGAGACTTTTAAATCTGTAAAGGCTCAGACTATAGGCTTTGAAAATATTGAATGGGTTATAGTGCTGCATAACTGCGAGCAGAAATATATTGACGCAGTAAAAGAGCTTGCGGCAGGACACGAGAACGTGAAATTAAAAGAGTTAAAAAATAATTCGCGCAGCGCGTCAAGTCCAAGGAATTACGGCTTGAATTTTATTAATTCGCCGTATGTTGAATTTTTGGACTCGGACGACACGATAAACGAAAAGACTATCGAAACTTGTATTGACGTTATGGCGAGGCATAAGCCCCAAGTCGTAGTTTTTAGAATGGCGTATAAAAACAGAACGAGAGCGTCACAAGCATTATAACGGACGTGACTTTATGGAATCCGTTGAAAGAAGAAATTGTTTTAACCGGCGAAAAGCTTAGATGCAAAGAATTATTTCGTCGATTAATTTATGTCTGCATAACAGATTTTTTGACGCTGAGTATATAAAGCGTAATAATTTTAAATTTGACGAAGAAATTATAATGGCTGAAGACGTTCATTTCACGCTGCTGTGCTATGAGAAAGCCGAAAAGATTGTCGTGCTGCCGCAGTTTATAGGTCATAATTATTTTGTGAACAGCAAGTCAGCCGTGCAGAATAACGTCAGATCGCGCGAGGTTACTTTAAAATTTTCTTACGGCTATAAAAAGATTTTTGATTTATTGCTTAATATGGGCGCGTATTATAATCACTTCTTTCTTACTTTGTTAAATTTATATGTAAAGTCTGCGTATAGATCGCCTGATTTTACGGCTGAGGACTGGGCGACTTTACGCCGCGAGATGGGGCCGTATGCAAAGATGCTCACGCCGCCTCCGGTGAATAAATTATTCAGCAAAGAAGAGGGCCAGGCTGTATATGAATTTGTCACGAGCAATTTGCTTGAAGATAAAGTTAATGATCACAGCGCGTTTATTAACGGCGAGGATAATTTAAGGCTGATATTAAAGAGCAATGCGGACACGGCTTACGGAGATTTTTATAATTTTAATAATATAAACTCAGCAGACGAGTATCGCAGGACAGTGCCGATCGTTGACGATAATGATTATAAAAAATTAATGCGCCTTAACATGGAAGTCGGCGAGACGGGGCTGATTACTAAGAAGAAGATGAAGGCGTATGCGTATGACTTTAACGCTTCAGACGAAATGCGCGTATTCCCGATGTCTGAAGAGAGCTGTTTTGAGGCCTGGCAGAACTTTGCCAATAAATTATTCGGCGAAGTGACGTTTTTAATGATGGAAACGAAGCCCAAAGGCACGCCTAAGAACGACGGGACTTATTTAGACTCGCCGATCGGAATTATGGTCAACAGTGCCTTTGAAGCGTTTTCGCTGGCGTACAGAGGCTTTGACGGGAAATTAACGATGCCGCTCACGCTGTTATTTGCGCCTGAGCAGGGCAATATGGACTATATAACTTTGTTAATGGCACTTAGAAACGAGAACGTAACGCAGATTTACAGCAGCGACACCTGGGTAGTTTTTAATTATCTTGAGCTGCTGTTTAAAAGAGGCACAGAGCTTTGCGATGACATTGCGGCCGGAAATATAAAAAATAATAATAATTCTGAGTATATTTCCCGTGAGCTTGCCGTGTGGAATCAGCCGGATGCGAGGCGAGCTGACGAAATACGCGGGGCGTTAAAGAGCGGTAATGATCCGGAAGAAATTTTATTAAAGATCTGGCCGAACTTAAAGCGCGTTATAGCTCAAATCAGCGGCAATTATAATTTCTATACTAAGAAGCTTAAGAAATATTTTAAAAATATTAAATTAGAATTCAGCGATTTTGTTACGCCGTTCGGAATTATAGCTAAGCAGGACGGAGATAATTTCAAGCTTGATTATGATAAGGGCTTTTATGAATTTCTGCCGGTCACGCATGAGAAGACTATAAACACTTTGCTTGTGTCCGAAGTTAAAACCGGAAATTTATACGAGCTTGTTTTGACGAATATCGACGGCCTTTACAGAATGCGCACCGGCATTATTATAAAGCCCGTTAAAGTTAATGCTGACGAGTTTTATTTTGAAGAGTGCATGCGGCCTTATATAGACGAAAATAATAAAATAATAATTAACGGCGAGGACTTCGAGCAGATTTTAGAGGCTTGCTTGTTAAATAATTTATATGATTATTTAGCGAGCTATAATAAAGACGCGAAACGTCTTGATGTTTATATCGAGCTTGTTGACGAGAGCGGCGCAGCGGAAGATTACGCGGCCAAGCTTGAGAGCTTGTTAAATAATAATTTAAATTATGCTAAAGCACGCGAGGACGGATTAAACGCGTGTAAAGTAATAATTATAGACAAAGAGACGAATTTATTATGGCGTGACATGCGGCGCATTAAGTACAATGCTCCGGCGGGCTGCTTCCAGCCAGTGCATAATATCGAGGATATAAAATTAATCCCGTTGTTAAAGCTTTATAATTAAATTAAAAATTTTTTAAATTTAAAGAGGTGTTTATTTATGAATTATCAGGAATTCGGATTTTCGAATAAAGTATTTTTTATGTAGGGTCAGAGCGCGACAGTTTTAATACGCATTTTATATATGACTTTGTAAATGATATTGACGCAAAAGTTTTGCATGACGCGTTAGAAGATGCTTTAAAGCTTTATCCGGAATTTAAAATAAAAGTTTTGTACGAGAATAATAAAATAGTCTCTGTCACGAACGACGAGCCGGTGCCGTTGTTTAAGGGCATGGCCGCCGAGCGCGTTTTGGGCAGCGATAACACGAACGGCTATTTATTTTACGTTGATTATGAAGACAAGCGCATGCGTTTTTCGTATTATCATGCTCTGAGCGACGCGCACGGAGTGGAGTTTTTCTTGAACACTGTCTTTATAAATTATGCTAAACGGCTTGGGCTTGAATTAAATTCAGACGATGCAAAATTATTATCCGGTAAGGCGCGTCTTAGCATTGACGGACAAAGCGATAAAATTATTAATCTTGATCCGTACGGGATGAGCGCGGACGAAAAAGTTTTGCCGAGTTTTAAATATAATAATCCCGGCGCGGCTGCATTTAAAAACACAAATTCAGGCCGGGAGCTTAATGTATTTGAAATAGAGTGCAGCGTGAAGCAAATTCTGAGCAAAGCCAAAGAATTAAAAGCTAAAGTTTCGACTATGCTTATAAGCATGATTGCTACGGCTGCTTATAACACCGGGACTATAGATCAGAGCAAGCCTGTTATCACTATGCTGCCTGTCGATTTAAGAAAACATTTAGGGATCAGCACTATGGTAAATTTTTCTGACGGAATAACTATGCCGCTTATGCCTGAAGATATGAGCTTGTCTTTAAGCGGGAAGGCCGCTAAGTTAAAAGAATTTATGGACAAGCAAATTACGCGCGAAAATTTTATAAAGACTATAACTGACAAAGTTAATATGGTCAAGAATTTCGAGGCGGACAGTGAAAATATAATAGAGATTAGAAAGAAGCGCGAGGCCGCCGCGGACGCCCCGGGCGCATTCCGTCCGTTTACGTGCGCGTTCACTTACCCGGGCATTATGAACTCCGTGAAATATATAGACCAGTTGTTCAGCGATTTTCATACTTTTATTTACACGCGGGCAAATTATGTCAGAGCTTATAGTTACAACGATAAATTCAGATTAGTTGTCGATAGGCTCAGCGATGACGCGTCATGGGCTGAAAATATTTTAGATATTTTAAAGTCCAACGGGCTTGATGCTGTGATGCGCAATTTAGGCAAACGGCACGGCGATTTATACTCACTGAAAAATTTGGTTAAATAATTATTTAATAAAGCTTTTATATTAAAAATAAATTCTAAAAATTAAGCTCTCTTGTTTATAATTAATCAAGGGAGCTTTTTGCTCAAAAAATTTTATGATAAGAGGGCTTGAAATTTTATGTTTAATAGAGCAGTAATTATAGCTGCGCTCACAGCAATATTTGCAATAGTTAATTTAGGCATGGATGATAAATTATTTGCTGAGGATAAAGAAAGCGGAGCAGCGTGGCGTGAGCATATAGTCAAGGCAGGCGAAACGCTGTCAGATATTGCTAAAAATTACGGAGATGTTACAGATCAAGATATTTTACGCGCTAACGGACTTAAAGACGAGAATAATTTATCGCCTAATAAAATTCTTTTAATCCCGAAAGATCATTCAAAAGTTGAAGATACTTATAATGAAGTAAAGACAAGGCAAATGCGAATATTAGCAGCGCGTTATAAACCTAAGCCGTTAAAAATCAGCGCGTATGTTGTAGCTCAAGGCGACAGCCTATGGTCGATTGCAGAATCGCAAGGCATAGAGCTTGATACACTGATCGGCTGCAACTCATTTAAATCTTCGGCAAAGCTAAAGCCAGGCAGCACGATAAGAGTTCCCAATCAAGACGGAATTTTTTATCAACTTGCTAAGGGCGATAAAATCGAGAATCTTTGCAAATTATACGGCGTCGACTTAGATAAATTAAAACTCGTTAATCCTACTATCGACATTGCAGCTCTTAAGACCGGCGACGAAATATTTTTACCGGGAGCAAAGCTGAACGCAGTTAATATAAAAAATAATAGATATATTTATTCGTGCACTGACTTAGAAGACAAAGATTATTTTATAGATTCCCGTTCTATAATTTACAATTCTGAGAATAAAATTATAAAATTCTGGAGCAAGGCTATTAATAAAAACGGCGCATATTCCATGAATTATTATGAAATAAATACTACAGAAAATTTATATAGAATTATTAGCATAATAAATTATTCAGCAAAACATAAAATCTTGAGCAGCAAGCAAAATAACGCCTTGCCATGGAAGATTATAGTGCCGGAGAGCGTGACGGAGACACTGCGCGATGATGCACTGCAAGTGACAAAATATTAAAATTTAATTAATATGCTAATATATTATTTAAATTAAAATTAAATTTAATTTATTTCAGGAGGAATTTTAAGATGGAAAATACGCGCGTTGCAGTCATGAGCATTATAGTCGAGGATACTAACTCGGTCGAGACTTTAAACGCAGTTCTGCACGAGTACAGCAATTATATAATAGGCCGAATGGGGCTGCCGTATAAAGCTAAAAAAATTAATATTATCAGCATTGCGCTTGACGCTCCGCAAGATGAGATCTCAGCCTTGGCCGGCAAGATCGGCAATTTAAACGGTGTCAGTGTCAAGACCGCGTACTCAAGCAAAGATTAATTTTATTATTTTAAATATTTTTAAATAATTATCACGCACTGCGCGGGGAAATTTATTTTATTAAATCTCGCACAGTGCGTTGAATTATAAAATTTTAAATTTTAAATTGAGTAATAATATTAAAGATTTAATAAATAAACTTGCGTCAGAGCATAGCCTCGAGCCTGAAGATTATTTAAAATTAATTCAAGACGCATCGCCTGAAGATGATTTATATTTAGCTGAGCTTGCGGTTAAAGCGCGTTATAAAATTTATAAAAATTTTGTTTACGTGCGCGGCTTAATCGAGATCAGCAATATTTGCAAAAATAATTGCTATTACTGCGGCATTCGGCGCGATAATAAAAACTGCGAAAGATATAGACTAATGCCGGAGCAAATTTTAGAGTGCGCTTGTGAAGGCTATAGATTAGGCTTTCGAACTTTCGTCATGCAGGGCGGCGAAGATTTATTTTTTACTGACGAGATTTTATGCAGAATTATTAAAGATATTAAAAATAAATTTCCGGACTGCGCTGTGACTTTGTCGCTCGGCGAACGAAGCTATGAGAGCTATAAAATTTTGCGCGAAGCCGGAGCTGACAGATATTTATTGCGTCACGAGACTGCTGATAAAACGCATTATAATAAACTGCATCCGGCGGAAATGAGCTATGATAATCGCATTAAATGCCTTTATAATCTGCGCGGATTAAATTATCAAGTCGGCTGCGGCTTTATGATTAATTCTCCGTTTCAGACTTTAGATAATATAGCTCAAGATTTAAAATTTATAGAAAATTTTAAGCCTGAGATGTGCGGCATCGGGCCGTTTATTCCGCATCACGACACTGAATTTAAAGATTTAAAAATTAAGCCAGGCACGCTTGAATTAACTTGCAGATTATTATCTATTATAAGATTAATTCATCCGGCAATATTATTGCCTGCGACTACAGCATTAGGGACGATACATCCGCAGGGCCGCGAGCTTGGAATTAAAGCCGGAGCAAATGTAGTCATGCCGAATTTATCGCCGGTTTCAGTCCGCAGGAAATACGAGCTTTATGATAATAAAATCTGCACGGGCGAGGAGTCCGCGCAGTGTTTAAACTGCCTTGAGGCTCGAATGCGCTCTATCGGCTATGAGATAGTGAGCGCACGCGGAGATTTTAAAAATTAAATAATAAGCCGCCGCGATTTAAATTTTAAAATTTAATTTTTAAATTCACGGCGGCAGTTTTATTATTAAAATTTTAAATTTTTAATCTCGATCTGAGATCATTTCCTGCAGTACTTCAACAGCTAAAGCGTCTTCGTAATCTTTAGACTGATGCTTGCGCTCGTAGTTCACGCGCTCCTGCTTCCAGTCAATATCTTTAACTTCAGCAACACAACTAAAGCAAGATATAAACACTAAACTTAAAGCTAATAAAATTATTTTAACGCAGCGCATTAATCCCCTCGCCGCCGGCTATAAATAAAGTTCCGTTCTCGTAAACGGGCGTGCTTGAGCTTGACGTGTCTCCGAACTCCGCGCGGAGACGTCCCGAGGCTGCATCAAGAGCGATTAACTTTCCTTGGCCTGTGACTATATAAAGCGCACCGTCAGCGAACACAGGATTTGCCTCGATACTGCCGCTCTGTGTGTCGTAGTTCCATAAAATATTTCCGCCTTCAGCACTTAATGCAAATACTAAGCCGTTAGCAGTTCCGACATAAACTCTTCCGGCAGCGACAACCGGCTCTGTCGTGACAGGGTCGCCGACTTTGCTGTGCCATTTCGGAGTAACGCCCTTTAACTGCACTTTCTGCACTGAGCCGTCCCAGCTTGAGAAATAAATATCGCCGTTGCTAAACACGGGCGTATTGACTGCGCCGCCGGCTCCGCCTCCGGTAACGCGCTTGCCTGTCTTGGGGTCTATCAAATCAAATTTGCCGTTCTGCTCGCCAAGCATTACATAATTTTCTGCGAACGCCGGAGCGGTTCTAAGCTCGTTGCTTTCCGTCTTATATTTCCAAACTGAATGGCCGTCGCTTAAATTCAAAGCGTATAAAACTGCGTCGCCGCGCGCAACGTAAACTTTGCCGTCGCCGATTGCAACGCCGTCAACGACAGTCAAGCCCTCGCCCTCTATCTCGGCCTCGTTGTTCCAAATTACAGAGCCGTTATTTAAATTCAGGCATGTGATAGTGCCGTCGCCCTGCGCAA
>JAFSNU010000460.1 GCA_017447325.1 Synergistaceae bacterium
CGCCTTGAACTTTTAATCAAAAAAATTTTTCAGTCTTGCCTCAAGTTCTTAATCAAAAATTTTTGCGGCCTCGCCCCGAGTGCTTGATCAAAAATTTTTCCAGCCTTGCCTCGTGTGCTTAGTCAAAAATTTTTGCGGCCTCGCCTTGTGTGCTTAATCAAAAAATTTTGCGGCCTCGCCTCGAGTATTTAATCAAAAATTTTTGCGACCTCGCTTCGTGTGCTTAATCAAAAAATTTTGCGGCCTCGCCCCGAGTGCTTAATCAAAAATTTTTCAGCCTTGCCTCAAGCTCTTAATCAAAAATTTTTTCAGCCTCGCCTCGTGTGCTTAAGCAAAATTTTTTCAGTCTCGCCCCAAGCTCTTAATCAAAAAAATTTTCAGCCTCGCCTCGTGTGCTTGATCAAAAAAATTTTAGTTCAAGCCTCGAGCACTTGCAATAAAAATTTTTTGTGTTATAATGCAAAAGTTAATGCGAATAGCCTTTGCCGGGGATCAAAGAGCCATGACGCGCGTTAGTAAAGATGCAGACAGCAGACCTTTTGCACTAAGGCTAAAAAATCCCTTTCGCAGATATGCAAACCTGCGGCGCATCTTGTAAATTAAAGACGCTGTCAGCAAATTCAAAGGATAGCAGTTCATCCGGCGGAGTGAACATCAACTTTAAAACTTGATTTAATCTCTAAACTCGCAAGAGCATGAGACATTCGCCAAAAAGGCGTCTTGTTAAATTTAAAATCTTCAGCTAAAAAATTAAAAAATTTAGCCATATCCGTCTGGCTTACTGTTAAATTAAAATTTTAAAATTAAAGGCTATGAGCGTATGCTGCGCCTTGTTTTATTTTAAGTTTAATACTAAGCGGGGTGAACTTCACTTAATTATGTCAAAGTCAAAACTTTTAAACGCTTTAAAATCTCAGGCAAATTTTACTTTAACGGAGAACTTGGCCGCGAGTTACAAGTCAACGCTTTCGGACTGTCTCGATTTGTTCGCAAGCATCGGCGCGCTGCGCAACGCAAGCGAGCATGATATTATATTAAGATTTTCACGCGCATTTGCCGAAGAGCCTAATCTTGCATTAAAAACTTTATTTTACGCGCGGGATGTTAGAGGCGGCCTCGGCGAACGCAGAGTTTTTAGAATTATAATTAAATGGCTCGCACAGCACGATAGCGAGGCGTTAATTAAAAATCTTAAATTTATTCCTGAGTTCGGACGCTGGGACGATCTGTTAATTTTAATTAATACTAATAATGACTGCGGGTTAGCCGCGTTAAATTTTATTAAAGCGCAGTTCGAGCTTGATTTAAATAATTTGCGTGATAATTTGCCGGCGTCGCTGCTTGCGAAATGGCTGCCGTCGATTAACGCGTCAAACTCTCAGACTGTCTTAAACGCGAAGCGCATCGCGAAATTTTTAAATTTAAATTACGCAGATTACCGCAAAAATTTAACGGCTTTGCGCAATAGCATTAAATTACTTGAAAATTATTTGCGTGAGCGCGATTATAGTTTTGATTACTCGAAGCAGCCGTCGCGGGCTATGTATAAATATAAGAAGGCGTTTATTCGCAATGACGAGCAGCGTTATAAAGATTTTTTAGAGCAGGTCTCGCAGGGCAAGGCCAAGTTAAACACCGGTACTTTAATGCCTTACGATATTGTCGCGCCGATTGTTTATGAAGATAACATACCAAATTATTTTTATAGAAATATAGAGATAGAGCCTGATAATAATACATGCGTCACGATGACGGAAGACGAACGCAAGGCCGCTGACGTTACCTGGAACGCTTTAGAGAATTTTGCTGAAAATATTAATAACGCGCTTGTTGTAATCGACGGCTCAGGCTCTATGTATAGATTAACAAGGCCGGACCCCGCGAGCGTCGCTCTGTCGCTTGGAATTTATTTTGCTGAGCGCAATTCAGGAGCATTTAAAAATCATTTCATAACGTTCTCAGAGTCGCCGAAGCTCGTCGAGATTAAAGGCCGCGACATTTACGAGAAAGTTAAATACTGCATGGGCTTTAACGAAGCAGCTAACACTAATCTGCAAAAAGTTTTTGAGCTGATATTAAACGCAGCGCATGAGCATGAAGTCAAACAGGCCGACATGCCCGAGGCGATCTATATAATCTCAGACATGGAATTTGATTATTGCATGGAAGACGCGAGCATGACGAATTTCGATTACGCTAAAAAATTATTTAAGGCTTACGGCTATAAAATGCCCAAAATTATTTTCTGGAACGTTGACGCGCGGAACTTTCAGCAGCCCGTCACAATGAACGAGCAGGGCGTTTGCTTAATCAGCGGCAACTCGGCGAGATTATTTAATATCGCGATGCGCGGCGGAGCTACGCCTTACGAGTTAATGCTTGAAGTTTTGTTAAGCGAGCGGTATAAAGAAATTAAATATTAAAATTTAAATAAAAAATTTCCCGCCGGATTTTTAGAGAAGTCCGACGGGATTTTTATTTATTAAATTAAATTTAATTTAAAATTAGAAATTATAACGCTCAACCGGGCCGACCTGCTCCTCAAGCTTCGCCTCGTATGGTTGGGGCTTACGTCCGAAGCACACGTCAAGCTGCTCGTAAAAATCTATATCGTTCACGTCAACGAAACGCTGGACGATAGCTTCGTTGGTGTTCATGTATCTAATATGGCCGTGATTGACTTTCGCAACTGTAACGCCGCTCACGCCCTCGTCCAATAATATTACAGCAGCCGCGCCGATCTGCTTGCCGAAGTTTACGTCATAGGCCGACGTTGAACCTGAACGCACTATATGGCTCGGGATTACCTCGCGGACTTCAGGAATTTCAAACACGCCCGGCACGTACATGCCGCTCGTCTTCATGAACTGCTTAATTTCAGGGTCAGCTCTCATCATCTCTTCAAGCTTGGCTCTAATATATTTGCCCGCTCCGGCAAGCTTCGCGTGACCGAACGAGTCCGAACCGTCCGCGCCGTCCGAGAAA
>JAFSNU010000461.1 GCA_017447325.1 Synergistaceae bacterium
CTGAGCGATCTCGACAGTGTTATCCAAAGCCTCCGGCACTTCGTCCGCAAATAAAGCGTTCATCTCTTCCGGAGATTTTAAATAAAAATCATTTACCGAAAATCCAAACGCGTCGTCCGTGTCATCCGCGTGAGTGTTAATTCTCAATAAAATTTTGTGCCATTCAAAATCTTCTTTGTTCAAATAATGCGAGTCAGCCGTCGCGATTAACGGGATGCCGGTCTCTTTTGACATCTTTATTAACGCCTTATTAACTATCGCCTGTTCCGGCAAAGTATTAGACATAATCTCCAAATAAAAATTTCCCTTGCCCATTATGTCCTGATACAATAACGCACACTCCCGCGCCTTGTCTTCCTGTCCGTTCAAAATAAACTGCGCTATCTCTCCGGCCAGGCACGCGCTCGACGCTATAACGCCTTTCGAATATTTTGCTAAAATATCATGATCTATGCGCGGCTTGTAATAAAAGCCTTCAGTGTTGGCAATCGAGATCATTTTAACTAAATTATGATAACCGGTTTCATTCTCAGCTAATAAAATTAAATGATTGTTCTTGCCCTTCTTCACTCGCGAATTATGGCCGTCAGGGTCAACGTAAGTCTCGCAGCCTAAAATTGGCCTTACGCCCTGAGCCAAACAATTTTCATAAAATTCTACTATGCCATACATGACGCCGTGATCGGTCATCGCTACGGCCTTATTATTAGGCTCGGCTTCGCTCCAGCCGGCGACTTTCGACGCTAAGTCCTTGGTCCTAATCGCGCCGTCAAGCAAACTATACTCAGTGTGAACATGCAAATGCACAAACGGCCTCATGATCTATTATTCATCTCCGTCATTATTTTCATTCTCTAAATTTAAATCCTCGCTGTCAGCTTCAGCTTCGCTCTCAGCCTCAGCGTCGCTCTTTATCATCACGACAGTTCCGCCCAGCAGGCTAGCTATCTCGTCGGCAAAAGTTCTTCTATTATTAATAGCATTATTATTATTAATTATTTCAGTCTCTTGAATTTTAGGCTTAACTTCAGGCGTTTTATCATCTTCAAGTTTATAATCAAAATATAAATCCTGAAAATTAAAATATAAAGTCCTGCAAGCTAAAATATTTTTAACAATATTTGCAAGCACGAATTTATAACGTTCAACCCGCGCGGTCTCACAGCAATATAAATTTGCAAATTTTAATAATACTTTATCATCAAGCTTTAAAATTTCAGCGTCAAGCAGCACGCAGTATAAATTAAAATTTTGCTCGTGCGCCGCGTCAAAAATTTTTTGCTCGAGCTCAGGCTCAATAGCTTTAAAATCTTTTAAATTTATATTTAAAGCTTGAGCATTTAAATTCTGCGCATTAAAATTTGCGGCTTGATTTATAGCTTGCGAATTATTATTTAAATTATTATTAAAATTCTGCGCGTTATTAAAATTTGCAGGCTGATTAATAACTTGAGCTTGATTAACAGCCTGAGCCGGAGCTTGAGCAACGCCGTTAATAATATTATCAAGCTCGAGCGCGAACATTCCCGCTAAAATATCAATATTAAAATCTAATCTTGACTGCCGCATCATTCTTAACGCAGCATTCAAAAATAATTTTAATTTCTCAGGCCGCCAAGCTTTAAAATTTTCACGCAAGAATTTATTTTCAAATTCTGAAACGTCAAGCGCGTCGATAATGTCAGGCCGCATTGACACAAGCCATAAATTTTTGCCGATCGCAAATAATTCTTCAAAAATTCTCTCGGGCGAAGTGCAAGCCTCTAAAATATTTTTCAAGTCTATATAATAATTATTATTATCTTGATTTATAGAATTTATAAATTTCGCGAACCATTTTTCAAGCTCAGGCCTGCTGCCAGCGCCTAAAGCTGCCTCGACACTTTTAATATTAATTTCATCCCGCGAAGTGTTTATAACTTGCTCAAGCATCGACAAAGCGTCGCGCATTCCGCCGTCCGCCTGCCTCGCTATCTCCCATAAAGCTTCAGGCTCGGCCTTTATATTTTCATGTTCAGCATCGCAAATTTTGTTTAACTGCGCAAAAATATCTTTGACGTTAATTCTATGAAACGGGATATGCTGACATCTTGAGCGTATCGTCACCGGCACTTTGTGAGGCTCAGTCGTCGCGAGTATAAACACGACGTACTCCGGCGGCTCTTCCATAATTTTTAATAAAGCATTAAACGCCGCAATCGACAGCATATGAACTTCATCTATTATATAAATCTTATAGCGCGAGTTAAACGGCGCAAGATTTGCCTGGCTCTTTAACTCCCTTGCCTCATCGACCGAGTTATTAGACGCTCCATCGATTTCAACGACGTCCAAGCTCTCGCCCTGAGTAATAGCCTTGCAGTTCTCGCAATCTTCGCACGGCTCAAAACTTTTCTCAGCTCTATTTATGCAGTTTAAAGATTTTGCTAAAAGTCTCGCCGCCGTCGTCTTGCCGCAGCCTCGAGGGCCTGAAAATAAATATGCGTGGCCGGTCTTGCCGTTCTGCAATGCGCTTACAAGCATGTCAACAGCCGCAGACTGCCCGGCAATCTCGCCGAACTTCTGCGGCCTGTACTTTCTGTATAACGATACGTGTTTTGAATTTTCCTGCATTAAATTAATTTTTAATTTTTAAATTTTGCCCGCGCGAATTTTAAATCTCACGCTTTTTGAAAAACAACACCCCCCTGTCACTTCGTGACATACTCGAGAGTACATGCCAGTACTCTCTCAACCTTACAGTGGGGACAAGTTTTGCCCAGCTTGCCTCCCCTGTAAGGGGAGGTGGCCTCGTTAGAGGTCGGAGGGGTGTATCAACTCACGCGGCGCAATTCGCTTTAAAATTTTTAAATTTTAAAATTTAAATTTTTCCCTCGTGAATCCATTTAGCTAAATCCGGAGCAAAGTACGTGACGATCATATCAGCTCCGGCTCTGGCCAAGCATATTGCCGACTCCGACACGACGCGCTCCTCGTCAAGCCATCCGTTCTGCGCAGCCGCTTTGATCATAGAGTACTCGCCGCTCACGCAGTAAGATCCGACCGGCACATTAACGCGCTCTTTCACAGCTCTTAACACGTCAAGATACGGCAAGCCGGGCTTAACCATAATCATGTCCGCGCCCTCTTGAATATCAAGCTGCGCCTCTTTTATAGCTTCGCGCACATTTCTTGGATCCATTTGATAGCTCTTGCGGTCTCCGAACGACGGTGCCGACCCTGCGGCTTCTCTGAACGGACCGTAAAATGCCGAAGCGTATTTCACAGCGTACGAGAAAATTAATTTGTCCTGCAAGCCGGCCTTGTCCAACTCCTCGCGTATTGCTCCGACGCGTCCGTCCATCATGTCCGACGGTGCTATTATATCTGCTCCGGCCTGAGCCTGCGACACCGCCGTCTTAGCTAATAATTTTAAAGTCGGATCGTTGTCAACCGTGTTGCCTTTAAGCACTCCGCAGTGACCGTGCGAAGTGTATTCGCATAAACAAACGTCGCCGATTACCGTCAAGCCCGGGAAATTTTGTTTAGTTATGCGCATTGCCTGCTGAACCGCGCCGTTGTCGTCCCATGCGCCGCTGCCTTCCGCGTCCTTATGCTCCGGCACTCCGAAAAATAATATGCCGCCGATTTTTAAATTCGCAACGCTCTCCAATAACTCGCTGACTTTGTCCGGACTCCAACGCTTCTGCCCGGGCATCGCCGGAATGTCTTCTACTATATTATGTCCCTCTTTAATAAACACCGGATAAATTAACATCTCGCTTGCAAGCCTTGTCTCGCGCACCATGTCGCGTATCGCCTGCGTAACGCGTAATCTTCTCGGACGGGTAATCATATTCAAAATCTTTCCTTTCAAGTTAAAAATTATTTTATTATTATATAAAATAAATCTCACCTAATTCAAAATAAATTAAGTGAGATTTTAAAATTAAAATTTAAATTTTAATTTTCAAAAATTATTTC
>JAFSNU010000462.1 GCA_017447325.1 Synergistaceae bacterium
AATAAAATTAAAGCTCCCGAAAAATTATTTCAGGAGCTTTATATTAAATTATAAAATTAATTTACTTTTTCTTCTTCTTTAACATGTCAACGTAAACGGCTAATAAAATAACAACGCCCTTCGCGACTTGCTGCCAGAAGCTGTTCAAGCCCAGCAAATTTAATCCGTTGTTTAACACGCCGATGATTAACACTCCGATCATAGTTGAGCCGATCTTTCCGACGCCGCCGCTCATGCTCGTTCCGCCTAAGACCGTCGCAGCGATCGCGTCCATCTCGAAACTCTGGCCGGCTGTGGGCTGGCCTGAACTCATGCGCGCGCAAAGCACAACGCCCGTGAACGCCGCTAAAAATGCGCTCATCGTATAGACTGCCATTTTAGTTTTCACGACATTAACGCCGGAGAATATTGCCGCTTTATCATTGCCGCCGACTGCGTAAACATGACGGCCAAATCTCGTTTTGCTTAGCAATAGCACGCAGATTATTAAAAATATCGCCATGTAAATTACCGGCAAAGGAATCGGTCCGACGTAACCAGTGCCTATAATTTCGTATGACGGAATTTTCATTCTGTCAACGCGTATCGGCTGGCCGTTAGAATAAATATAAGCCGCGCCGCGAGCCATCTGCATCATCGCGAGAGTAACTATAAACGGCGGTATAGTAGTCTTTGCGATAACATAGCCGTTAAACAAGCCGCATAACGTGCCGATTAATATTGCTAAAATTATCGCCGTCGCAGGAGACATGTTGTTATTGACGATAAAGCCCGCGCTCAAAGTTCCGGCTAAAGCTAAAATTGATCCGACTGACTGGTCAATTCCGCCGGTGATAATTGCGAAAGTCATTCCGAACGCCAAGCAAGCGTTGGACGAGACCTGACGCAAAACGTTAATTAAATTTCTCGACGAGTAAAATACTCCGTTGGTCGTGAACGAAAGAATCGCGCACATTATTAAAAGGCCGATTAAAGTTCCCATGTTTTCCCTAAAGTATCTTACAACGCCGTTCTGAGTTTGCAGCTGCAATTTATTATCTGACAATTTAATTCATTCCTTTCGTGTCATGCTTAAAATTAAAATTTATTAAATTTATTAAAATTATTAATCTGAGACTCCGGTAGCATAGTGCATAATTAATTCCTGGCTGAGCTCATGCTTGCCTAAGTTCGCCATGACGCGGCCTTGATACATGACCAGAACTCTGTCCGACATGTTTAAAATTTCCGGCAAGTCCGACGAGATCATTAATATAGCAACGCCTCGCTGTGCAAGCGCGTTCATGAAGCCATAAATCTCAGCACGCGCTCCAACGTCAACGCCTCTTGTCGGCTCGTCAAGAATTAAAACTTTCGGCTCAGTCGCAAGCCATTTAGCTATAACTATCTTCTGCTGGTTGCCGCCGCTTAAATTTTCGGCCAGCTGCTCCGGCGTAGGAGTTTTAATAGCAAGTTCTTTAATATAACGCTCGATGTCAGCTTTCTCGCGCTTGGGATCGCCCAGCGGCTTGCCTTTAAATATTTCATGTAAAACAGTAAGCGTTAAATTATAGCCTACAGAATTTATTAAAACTAATCCCTCGGCCTTTCTATCCTCAGGAACCATTGCTATGCCGTTCTGCATTGCATCGCGGACGTTATGAATTTTAACTGGCTTTCCGTCAATTAAAATTTCGCCGCTCTTAGCTTCAGAAATTCCAAATATGCAGTGCGCAGTCTCCGAACGTCCCGCGCCGACAAGTCCTGACATTCCGACTATCTCGCCGGCTCTTAATGAGAATGAAACGCCGTTGACCATGGGCGCGTCAACTAAGTCTTTAACTTCAAGCACTACTTCGCCGGGCTTAGGCTCGTCTCTGACATAAAGCTGCGTTAACTCGCGTCCGACCATCATTGCGATTAATTTATCGCGCGTCGTCTCGCGTGTGTTCACAGTGCCGACGTACTGACCGTCGCGCATTATCGTAACTCTGTCAGTGATCTCAAATAATTCTGACATTCTGTGAGAGATATAAATTATTCCCTTGCCCTGAGCCTTTAAATCTCTTATAACTCCGAATAATACTTCGGTCTCTTTGTCTGTGAGCGACGCTGTCGGCTCGTCCATGACTAAAATATCCGACTTAACTGACAGAGCCTTTGCTATTTCGACCATCTGCTGCTGCGCGATGCTCAACTCTCCGACTAAAGTATTAGGATCAAATTCAAGCCCTAAAGATTTTAATAACGCCTTCGCCTCTTCAGCTTCTTTAGCTTTATTAATAAAAACTCCGGCGGTGCGCTCGCGTCCTAAAAATATATTTTCAGCAATCGAAAGATAGGGAACTAAGCAAAGCTCTTGGTGAATAACGCTGATGCCGTGAGCTTGAGAGTCAGCAACGTTGCGCATGATATGCGACTCGCCGTTGACTGTAACCTCGCCCTGCTCAGGAATATAAATTCCGGCCAAGACTTTTATTAAAGTAGATTTTCCCGCTCCGTTCTCGCCTAATAACGCATGGACTTCGCCGCGCCGCAAATCAAAATTTACGCCTTGAAGAGCTTTAACGCCGGGGAATTCTTTATGAATGTTCTTCATATTTAATATAACGTCATTCATTTTTAAAAAATCACCTCTCTAATTTTAAATTAAAATTAAATTAAAAATTTAAAAATAAAGGGCGAGATTGTCTCCCGCCCCGAGTGAAAAAATTCTATAATTTACTGCCAGCCGTCAAGACCGAACTCGTCAACGTTCTCGGCAGTGATCAGCTGAACCGGTACCGGCACGTGCTTCTCGACTTTTTCGCCGTTCAAAATTTTATAAGCCATTTCAACGCCGATGATGCCGATGTTCTTCGGCGACTGAGCTGCAGTTCCCGTGATCTCTCCGGCCTTGATAGCCTTCTTCGCGTCAGGAGCTCCGTCAACGCCGTAAATTAAAACGCCTTCGGTTGCGTTGGCCGCGCGTAAAGCTGCGAGCGCACCGAGAGCCGTCGGGTCGTTGACGCACATAATGGCAGCGATATCCGGGTTGCCCTGGATGATGTTTTCCATAACGGGCATTGCGATCTCAAGCTGGCCTTCTGAGCTCTGCTCGGCTGCGATTGAGAATCCCGGGTTAGCTTCAACGATTTCTTTGAACTTTGCGATTCTGTCAATGCCGGTCTTAGTAGTAGGATGTCCAAGAATTACGACTTTGCCGCCCTTAATTCTCTTGAGCATGTCCTCGCCGCAGATTTTGCCGGCTGATAAGTTATCAGAGGCAATTATACACGCGACCAAGTCCTCTTCGTAAACAGGAGCGTCAACGTTGATAATCGGAATACCGGCCTCTTTGCAAGCTACAAGTGCCGGAGAGACGCCCTGCCAGTCGACGGGATTTAAGAAAATCGCGTCAACACCCTGAGCGATTAAGTCCTCAATCTGGCTGATCTGCTTTACCTGATCAAGAGCAGGATCAAGAGTAATGAGCGTGTCGCCGTTGGCCTCGACCTTGGCCTTAATGGCATCGTTCATCGCGCCGAAGAACGGATTGTTCATCGTCATGTACGTCGCGCCGAACTTCTTTCCCTGAGCCGCTGCAACGCCGGCCATGCTTAAAACAAGAGCAAGAACTACTAACAACGCAAGTGCCTTTTTCATAAAAAACTGCCTCCTTATGAAAATTAAAATTAAATTAAAATTTAAAACTTGAAAATAAATGAAATAAATTAAAGCTTGTAAATAAATTATATAACATAAAAAAATTTTTATAAATAAAATTAATTTAAAATTTAAAAATAAATTAAATATATTAAAAACTTGTATAATAAATTTTATAGCATAAAAAATAAATTTATGAGATTTTATAAAAAATAAATTAAAAATTTTGGAAAGGGCGTAATGCTATGCATCACTTTTATGCTCGAGGCTCCCGCCGCCGCTTCGGCAGCCGGCCTTATCCGCAGTCGGGGCTCTATCTTCTGGGAATAGACGCGGGGACTTCAAGCGTTAAATCTTTAATAATGGATACAAGCGGGCATGTAATTGATATTGCGCGCAGCAAGTACGGCGTCATCCGCGAAAATAATTTATACGCAGAGCAAAATATAAATCAAATTTGGGAAGCTTGCCTCGAGACTTTAAATATTTTAAATAAAAATAATCCCGGCGTGATGCGCAATATAAAGGCCGTTGGACTTTCAGGACAGATGCACGGGCTTGTAATGATCGGCGAGGATGATTTGCCGCTGCGCAATGCGATTATCTGGGAAGACCAGCGGGCAGGCTCGCAGATTCAAAAAATTTATGAAGTCATAGGCCGCGAAAGATTTTGTGATTTGACTTTAAATAAATTAAACACGGGCTATTTAATCACGTCTTTAATGTGGGTGCACGATAACGAGCCGGAAATTTTTGAAAAAATTAAAAGCGTCATGTTCGTTAAAGATTATTTAAGATTTAAATTATGCGGAGTTATAGCAACGGACGTGACGGACGCGTCTGGCTCGCCTATATTCGAGACGGCCAAGCGCGAATGGGCGTGGAAATTTTTTAGGGATTTAGAATTGCCTGAAGAAATTTTCCCGCCGTGCTTTGAAAGTTATGAAACAGCCGGCGAAGTCACGCAAGAGGCAGCGAGATTAACGGGCTTAAGAGCCGGAACTCCTATCGTATTCGGCGGTGGAGATACTTTGATGTCGGCTGTCGGCACCGGCACCGGAATTATTAAAAATTTCTGGGGCGTTAATATCGGCACGGGCTGTCAAGTTTTATGCGCGGCTAATCAGCCCTTGCATGACGCAGAGTTTAGAACTAA
>JAFSNU010000463.1 GCA_017447325.1 Synergistaceae bacterium
ACAAATCTTCAGCCTCAATTACGACATCGCTCAACGGCTCTTCAACAATAATATCCGGCTCGTCCGGCTCAAGCTTTAAAACAACGTCAGCGAACTGGCTCAAGCCTCGTAAATTATCATCTTTTAAATTTTGCTCAGGCTCATCTGCATTATTTTCCGCAAAATCTTCTTCCTCTATATATATATCATCGTCCGAAGCTTCCTGCGGCTCGTCCTGTTCCTGAAAATTTTCAGGCTCAAGCAAGCTCTCCGGCTCTTGCTCATTTATAATTTCCGGCTCGATAATTTCCTCCGGCTCTTGCGGCTCTTGCGGCTCTTCTATAACTTCAGCCTCAAGCTCAGGCGCAGGCTCTAAATTTTCCTGCGGCTCTTGCTCCGGCTCAAGGCGCAGCAAAACATCAGCGAAGTCATGAGCTTGAGCTTTATTTTTAGCTTTATTTTTAGCTTTTGCTTTAGGCTTCGCTTTAACACGCCCTTTTAATTTTTCAAAATAACTTGCGTAATCTAAATCAGGAATTCCCTTAGGCGATGCGATCTCATCAAGCTCCCGTTTTAATTTCTCTCCGGCAGTTCGAGGCTCGCCCGCTGAACTTTTGTTTTTATTATTAATTTTTATTTCATTTTCCTCATTTAAAGGCACAATGCATCCTCCAAACGGCTATATAAAATCTTTTTCTATATTATAATATATCACAGGGTTAAATTTATTTTACTAAAATAAAACTGCGTTTAAAAATAAAATAAACTAAACTAAAAGAAGGAGCAAAAGTAAAATGGATATGAGAAGCCTTGAACATCAAATCCGCGAAGGGCTTAACACTTACCCAGCCAAGACTCGGCGCGTCGCGGAGTATATTTTGGGAAATTATTCAGACATTGCTTTTAGATCCATAAGCGACATCGCGAGAAAGTTAAACGTGTCAAAAGCGCAGCTCGTGCGCGTTGCGAGAATGTTCGGCTTCGACGGCTACGCGAGCCTGAAAGAGGTTCTGAAACAGGAATTAATCTCTCAGGTCGCACCGACGTCGGTGATAGGCAAAGATAAAGACAAAGATATTAAGAAGGACCGCAACACGCACTTGCCTAAAGACTTATGCCGTCTTGAGCAGGCCAACATAGAGGAGACTTATAAAAATTTGAGTTCAGGCTCTATTATAAAATTCTGCGAGGCTGCTAAACAGGCCGGAACGATTTACTGCATGGGCTGGGGCATCTCGTCGCTCGTTGCCGAATGGTTTCACACAAGATTTGCCGAGCTGGGACTAAAGAGCGTGTTAATTAGACGAGGCTCGTTGTCTCTGACTGAACAGGCGCGGGGAATAAACTCGAACGACATGCTTATAATCTGCGAGCTGCCGAGCTATGTAATCGAAGTTACAGAGGCCGCAGCTCAGGCTAAAGCTCATGGCGCATTTATAGTAACTTTAACGGACAGCGCCGCAGCTCCCGTGTGCGCTCACGCAAATTTGCCGCTTTATATAAGCGATCACTCCCCGACTTTCGGAAGCAGCTTAATCGGCCCGATGTTCGCCGTGCATATTTTAACGAGTGTGTTAGCTTACAACATGGGCGAGGCAGGCCAGAAAGCATTGGCTGAACAAAAGGAAACTTTGAGCGACAGCCGAGTTTATTATCCGGCTTACGGCTTGAGATATTAATATTATAATTATAATTATAGCTATAAACGGGGCTTGAGTTAGTCCCGTTTATTTAATTTAAATAAAGCTCTTGCAAATAAATCAAAATTAATTATAATAAAACAAATTTTAGACCAGCTGGTCGAACCGGTCAGTCTAAATTTATCTTAACGCCGCACTGAAAGGAGTGAGATTGTTTAATTGCGGGACGGAGCTTTAAGCAATAATAATAAAAGGCTTAAACTTATTGAGGCTGCTATCGACGAGTTCAACGAGTTCGGCATCGAGAACGCGTCGTATAACCGCATTATCGAACGCTCGGGCATGAGCAAGGGCTCAGTGTATTATCACTTCGATAATAAAGACGCATTGCTCGCTATCGTAATGGAAGAGATTGGCGAGAGAGTTTTAAAGGCAGTGCCGGAAAGAGACTTGCCGCAGAGTAAGGACGAGTTCTGGCAGGCCTTATGGGATTATAGACAGCGCGAGTTCGACTTCTTTGCGGAGCATATACGCCTCGGCAGGATTTTAATAATGTCGCTGGGCGTGCCGGAGTTCGATATTCAAGATATAGACAATTTATGCGCGCCTTTAACAAAGCTTTTGCACAGGCAGATTAATTTAATCAAACGCGGGCAGGAACTCGGCGCAGTCAGAAATGATTTATGCGTCGATTTAATCTTTAATCTAATGCGGGCCGTCGATAAAAGTCTATGCGTCAAATTCTTCGGGCGTGAGGCTGAAGATATCTTTAAACTATCTGAGAGCGAACGCCGCGAAAGTTCCAAGAATTATGCGCGCTTGTTTAAAGACTTAATTCGG
>JAFSNU010000059.1 GCA_017447325.1 Synergistaceae bacterium
TGCAGTATAAATGCCTCGTGTGCGATAAATATTTTTACGGCTTTGACGGCGACGAGCTTGACTCAGAAGAAATTAACGACCCTGACGAGCAGTTAAGGCGAGTGTTCCAGCTCGGAGACCGGGGCAAAAATCTTGCGCCTTGCACCGGCGGCTTTAAAGCTCACGTGTTTGACAGAATTGCAGTCGCTAATAAGCCGATGAGCCAGATCGCAAAGAACATGTCGCGCATCGCAGTATTAAAGGACGGCGGGAATTTAAAGGGCGTGACTATATCTGAATGGCGCTGCGCAGCCCCGGACTGCCTCAGGGATAATATCTTTACGCTCAATGACGATAATTTAATGATTGCGGACTGGGAGCAGCAGACCGATAAAATTTTCAGCTTGAAGGGCGCAGGCAAGCTGCCCAAGTGCAAGTCGCGATATACTTGGGGACATGCGTTCTGGCGTTCAGCGTCGTTGAGCCGCGCGCCTGTTAAGTCGTATGATATTGCGCAGCAAGCTTATGATATTTACTGGGTCAAGAATTAAATTTAAATTAAATTTTAATTATTTAAAGTCGCCACTGTTAAGGGGAAATGCCACGCAGTGACAGAGGGGTGTAAATTATGAAGAAAATAATTTTTGTGATGTTATTTGTAATGACGTTAGGCGTTGCTGCTGATGCGAAGCTGCCCGCAAGTTATAAAGAGTTCAAGGCTCGCTATCAAAACGAAGCTAAAACGCCTCAAGGAGCTGTGAAATTATATTTCGAGGGCGTATTCGCGTTTATCAATCCTGAGACGCGCGCTGAGGGCGGCAAGATGCTGCGTTATGCTATGTACGCTGACAGGCCGATAGAGCGTTCGACTTATTACGCGACTTTTGTCGAAAGGATGAAAGACCCGGACTATAATTACGCCTTTAGAAGCTACGCCGAAGGCGCAACGCCTGAAAATAATTACAGCATGAATCCTGATAATTTTAAAATCAGATTTGCTGACAAGGGCAAGAAAGACCCGGGCGGCTATTTGAGACTTGGACTGAGAAGCTCCGGAGCTGACAGCCCGAGGGTTGTGTGGGTCAAGAAGTATGACGACGGCTTATGGTACGTGATTAATAACGCCGCGACTTACGTTCAGGTCAAAGAGCCTAAGTCTGAACAGATAAGACGCAGTCACGCGCATGATGCGGATTATGACGAGCCTGAGCCGGAAGTTAATAATGAGCCTGAGCCTAAAGTTAATGAAATAAATAATAATGAGCCTAAGCCGAAGCCGGAAGTTAATAATAGTAATAATAGCGAGCCTGAGCCGGAAGCTGAATGGGATTAATTTATTAGCAAATAATTTTTAAATTTAAATTTTTTCTTGACACCGTGTCATGATTTATTTAAAATAAATTTTGACACGGTGTCAGATTTTTATAAAATTATTTTAAAATTTAAAGCGGAAGGAGCGAGTTAGATGAATAATAAGCGCGACGAAATTATAAACGTGTGCGCGGCTCTTTACGAGACGATGAGCTTTAAGGATATTACGATGCGGGAGATCGGCAACGCTCTCCCGTTTGCAAGATCCACTATTTATAATTACTTTAAAACTAAAGATGAAATATTTCTGGCGTTATTGCAGCGTGAGTACGAGCTTTGGAGTCAAGAGCTTGAATTAATTAATGCGTCAAGTCCGGACGAGTTTGCAAAGCAATTATCTCAAAGTCTCGAGAAGCGCGGGCGGCTTTTAAAATTAATGTCAATGAATCACTTTGACATGGAAGCGAACAGCCGGCTTGAAAATTTAATTGAGTTTAAACGCGCTTACGGCAAATCTATGCAGGCCGTCGCAAAATGCCTTGAGAAATTTTGTCCGGCGATGAGCGGGCAAGATCGGCAGGATTTTATCTATTCGTTCTTTCCGTTTGTTTACGGGATTTATCCGTACGTACACGTCTCACAAAAGCAGCGCGAGGCCATGAGCGAGGCCGGAGTGAATTATGTTTATTTAAGCATTTACGAAATCGCGTATGCTTGCGTGAAAAAATTATTGAAAATTTAAGGAAGGCGTGATTAAATCATGCGCAAATTAAAGTTAGCGTTATTAATTTTAGCTTTAAGCGTAAGCTCATGCTTTGCCGAGCCTTTAATAATTAAAGATTCTGGCCTGAAGTTAAGCGTAGCTGAGAAGCAGGAATATATCGCGGGCGTAATGGCAAATTTCTTTAAGCCGAATGCGAACGCGAAGCCGTATAAATTTGCTGCTCCTGACGGTTGGACGCTTGAGAGCTTTAAACTTGATGATTTAAAAATCGAGAGATTGAAGAATAATAATGAGAATAAAACTCAGCGGGTTATTTTGGAGCTGCACGGCGGCGGCTATGTAATGGGCTTGAGCGAAAATCATAAATTACTCGGCGCAAAGCAGGGCGTGTTGATTAATGCTGCTGAAGTTTATTACGTTGATTATAGACTTGCTCCGGAGCATGTTTATCCGGCGGCTCTTGATGACGCTGTTAAGGCTTATAAATATTTGCTTGAGAATAAAGTTAAGCCTGAAAATATAATCGTGATAGGCGACTCAGCCGGAGGAAACTTGGCACTCGCTCTCGCGTTGTATCTGCGTGATAATAAAATTGCGATGCCGGGCGCGTTAGCTTTAATTTCACCTTGGGGAACGTTTGAGCAGAATTCAAACTCGCGCGTTAAGAATGCGGAGCGCGATTTGGTGTTAGGTGTTACTAATAAAAATTTATATACTGAAGTTCAGGCTAAACGTCCGTCTTATGCCGGCGATTTAGATTTGAAAGATCCGAAATTATCTCCGATCTATGCTGACATGACGGGATTATCTCCGATGTTAATTCAGGTTGGAGGCTATGAATTATTTACAGACGACGGGCTTGAACTTTTAAAACGCGCGTTGGAGTGTGACGTGCAAGCGAGCCTGAGCGTTTACCCGGGAATGCCGCATGACTTCCCGCTGCTGTTCGGCGAGCTCGACGACACTGTAAAAGCTCTTTACGAGTTTAGAGATTTTGTGAATAGAATTATTAAATAAATTAAATAAATTTTAGGAGTGAGATATTAATTATGGCAAAAATTGCATTAGGCGCATGGGCTTGGGGAAATGACGGAACTTTCGGAAATAATTTTACTGAAAATGATTTAAGGCCGATTTTCGACGCGGGGCAGAAGGCCGGATTAAATTTATGGGACACGGCTTTTGTTTACGGCATGGGAACGTCCGAAGAAGTTTTGGGAAAATTTTTGCGCAGCGTGCCGCGTGAAAGCTATTTAGTTTCAACTAAGTTCACGCCCCAGTGTGCGGATGATAAAGCCGAGAATGCAGTAATAGAGATGTACAAGGGCAGCGTCGAGCGTTTAGGCACGGACTTTTTTGACTATTACTGGATTCATAATCCGGTTGGAGCGCCTGAGTGGACGCGCAAATTAATTCCGCTTGCGAAGACCGGCAAGATTGGCAAGATTGGCTTGTCTAATCATAATTTAGCTGAGATTAAAGAGGCGCAGGCAATTTTAGAGGCCGAAGGCTTGAAGGTCGCGGCAATTCAAAATCACTATAGCTTATTAAACCGTTCATCTGAGACTTCAGGAATTTTAGACTGGTGCAAGGCAAATAACGCGGAGTTCTTTGCATATATGGTTCTCGAGCAGGGCGCACTGTCAGGCAAGTACGACACGGCGCATCCGTTCCCAGCCGACAGCGCGAGAGGCCAAGTTTATAATCCTGTGTTAGCTGAGCTTGAGAAATTAAATCATGCGATGAGCAAGATTGCCGAGAAGCACGGCGCGGCAGTTGCGCAGCTGCCTGTTGCTTGGGCGATTGCAAAAGGCGCGGTGCCGATTTTAGGCGTGACGAAAGTCAAGCACGTCGAGGACGCAGTCAAGGCCGCTAATTTAAATTTAAGCGAAAGCGAGATTAAAGAGCTTGAGGCTCTGGCAGACAAAGCAAATATTAACACTGTCAGAGTTTGGGAAAAGGAAATGAAGTAATATAAATTAATATAAAAGGAGATTGAATATTATGAGCAAGAAAAATATCGGAGCGACGCTTGCATTATATCCCTGCCCGCTTATTGTTGTCGGAGCGATGGTTGACGGGAAGCCGACTTGGACGCTCGTTGCGCACGCCGGGACAGTTGCGCACAGTCATTTAATGGTGTCGCTCGTTCAGGCGCATTATATTAATAAAGGCATTAGAGATACTAAAAAACTTTCGGTGAATATAGTCGACGAGTCGTGGCTGAAGGATGCTGACAGAATGGGAGTAATCAGCGGCCATAAAGAGGACAAGTCCGGCGCGTTTCAGTGGACAGCTGGCGAGCATGGCGCGCCGTTAATCGACGAGGCTACAGTCTCTATCGAGTGCGAAGTTGACGGAAATTATGAGCTTGAAAACTTTGATCACTTTATCTGCAAAATTCTCGCGACGTACGCAGACGAGAAAGTTTTAAACGAAAATAACAAGATCGATTACCGTGTGTTCAAGCCCGTATTATTTGAGTTCCCGACTTACGAGTATTTTGTCACGGGCGATTGCGTCGGCCAGTGCAAGAAGATGAATTAATAAATTTAAAATTAAATTATAAAGCCCGGGAAAATATCCCGGGTTATTTTATGTTTTATGCTCTCCGATAATCTTTTCCATCCAGATCATGCTGTAAAATCTGTTAAATTTATAGCCGCATTTATAACACTCGCCGACTAATTTAAAGCCCAAATGCGCATGAAAATCCGCGCTGTTTTTAGTTAAATATTCATCGTCAACGCCGCCGACCGGCCAGCCGATACAAGCGTATAAATTTAAAATTCCTAAGGCCTTTAATTTATCTTCAAGCTCAGCATATAATCTTTTACCGATGCCGTGACGCCGCGCGTTTGGCTCTAAATAAATAGTCAGCTCGGCTGATTTATCATAAGCTTTTTTGTCAATAAAAGTCTGAGCGTAAGCATAGCCTGCGATTTTATTATCCAACTCGGCTGTTAAATACGGATAACGCGTTAAAATCTTTTGCATTCGGGATTTAAACTCGTCTAAACTCGGCGGCTCGTACTCGAAAGATATTGCCGTGTTAATTACATAATAGCTATAAATTTTTAGCAGCTCTTCAGCGTCGTTTAAATTTGCATTGCGTATTTTAATTTCATTCATGATATTAATTTTTAAAGTTTCGCGCCTCGTTTTATCAATTGCTTTAATAATTTTTTCACGTCGGGAATTTTGATTAATTCTTCAAGAAAATAATAAATATTATCTTGCGCATCTTGCTCCCGCATGGCAATAATTTCTGAGTAATTTATATTAAGCAATTCGCAAAGTTCTCGGCCTGTCATAATATGCTCCATTTCAAACTTGCCTTTAAATCCTTTAAAAAGCTCTTCTTTATCAAGCTGATTAAAGCAACAAATAAAGAATTTTGTCGTAAATGGAATATTTGAGCCAAATTCTTTTGCGAACCGCTCCAAATTCATTCTCTCTGCGGCAGCTTTCTTCGTGTCAAAACTATCGCCGTCCTTAAGCTCTATTATCTGGCATATTCTTCTGCTCATTACAACAAACACGAGTAAATCCGGCTCAATACCTTTAATTGAATAACGGCTTTTTTGCAAAATTTTTTTGGAGCAGACATATACGCCGTCAGGATAAAATTTCTGCTCCCCGGTCTCAATATCGTCTATAAATAACGCGAGGTCGTTAATTTGATTCGAGCGCGTAAGAATAATCCGTTGAGATAACCTAAATCATTATTATTAAAAAGGCGGGCATAACCGCTGCCGTTTTTCCTGCCGTCTAATTCACGTATTTTCATCTATCTATAACCCAGATTCCTATCATTTATAAATTTATAAACATGAACTATCTCCGAACTCTATATCGCCGCCGATAAAATTTCGATTTGTAAGCCTGCAAGCCTCAAACACTGTATAGCCTCCGGCTGCGGGGTCGCAAATATAATCTTGCTCATTTGTCGTAGCTAATATTAACCGCTTTTGAAGTTCAATAGGTTTTGAATGCGGATGAACTTTCATGACCTTTTCGTCCCATACGTCGGGTATATCATGAACTGTCCACGTTGCTTTTGCGAGTATAGGCTTCTTCTGCAGGACAACTAAATATTCAGCCTTGCGCCGTGTCCTGTAGCCCATGCCTATTTTCATCTTATCCCACGTTATCATATCAACCGCGCTAATATCCGGCAGAGCGCGAAGCCAAACATTTATGCCTTCAACAAGATGAAATTTGTCCACCCAGAAAAATAAATAACCGCTGGGAATTAAAATTCTATCAATCTCGCATAAAAATTTTTCTATAGTCTCTGACGTCATCTGTGTCAGCGCACTTCTTGCCTTGCCGCGCTGCTTGCCCTCGTTGCCGTACGATAATTTATCTAAAACGCCGCGATATTGCGGGTCAAAGAAAACAATCTTGACCCTGTTATCAATAATCTGCCTCATGAGACTTAGCCCGTCCGAAAGATTTTTATAATTCTCTTTTACAGTCGCGCCGTCTATCAATATACTCAATAAAAACACCTCCTTTTAAATTAAATTAATTTAAATTAATATATTTTATTATATTTTCCGTAAGCTTATCTAAATAATAAACGGCAAGTCTCACTTATACAAGCATAGAAGCTGCAAAAGGGAGACTTGCTATTATTATTCACTTATTCACTGCCTTAAATCTTCAAGCTCTCAACCCAAGCCTTTAATTCGTTTAACGAAGTCCTGTTTAATAATTTTCCCTCTTTAATCGTTGCTTGAGGCGCGCTCGGCTTTAAGCCCTCGACCGCTTTGCCGAAGCCGCTGCCGCCGGAAGTCGCGAATAAAATTATAGTTTTATTTGCAAAGTCATACGACTCAAGAAAAGTATTTATAATAGTCGGCGCAACGTACCACCAGATCGGGAAGCCTAAAAATATTACGTCATAATCGGCAATCTTCGCATTTTTATCTGCAAGCTCAGGCCGCGAAGTTTTATCGCGCATTTCAACGCTGCTTCTCGAATTGCTATTATTCCAGTTCAAGTCCGCGTTAGTGTAAGGCACTTTCGGCTTTATCTCGTATAAATCAGCTCCGGCCGCCTCTGCTAAATTCTTTGCGACCCTCTCAGTGACTCCGCTCGCCGAGAAATAAGCTACTAATCTTTTGCTCATGATTAAACTAAACATCTCCTGATTTAAAATTTTAAAATTAAAATAAAAGACGGGAATAAATCTTCCCGCCTTTATTATAAATTAAATTAATTAAATATTTTTAACGAATAAAACTCTAATTGCGTTAAGCACAGCTAAAAGCATCACGCCA
>JAFSNU010000005.1 GCA_017447325.1 Synergistaceae bacterium
AATATCTTTAGTGACGATGCTGCCCGCGCCTATTACGCAGTTGTCGCCTATGGTCACGCCCGGGCAGATAGTCGAGCCTCCGCCGATCCAAACGTTGTCGCCGATTTTAACTTCAATGCCGTACTCGTAAAACGTATTGCGCGCGGCCGGATGCACGGGATGACCTGCTGTATAAATCGAGACGTTCGGAGCAAGCTGGCAGTTGTCGCCGATAATAACTTTGCCGACGTCTAAGATCACGCAATTATAATTAGCGAAGAAATTTTTGCCGACGTAAATATTTTTGCCGTAGTCGCAGTAGAACGGCGGATTAACGTGCGCGTCCTCAGACTCAGCAAATAATTCTTTAATCAGCGCGTCAATGCCGTCGAAGTCCGACCTGTCCATAGTGTTAATCTGCTGAGTTAATTTGCGGGCTCTCGCTTGAATTGCCATTAACTCGTCGTCAGCGATATATAATAAGCCCTTCTGCATTCGCTCTAAATTATTCATGATATAGCTTCTCCTAAAATTTAATAAATTTAAAATTTAATTTATAATAGTTTAAATGAAATTTTAAATTTAAGCGAGATGAATTATTTTAAATGAAATACACTCCGCCGGTATATAGGCCGCCGTTTGAAGATGGCTCGTTATTATTGCAGGCGAGTATAGGCTGCAGTCATAATAAATGCACGTTCTGCTCAATGTATCAGGGCGTGAAATTTCAGGCCGAGAGCTTGGAGCAAATCAAGCAGGATTTAATCGAGACGCGGGACAAAAGGCCGTGGTACAAGCGCGTGTTTTTGCTCGGCGGCGATCCGTTCGCTTTAAGCGCAGAGAGATTAAAGGCCATAGCGCAAATGACAAATAATATTTTGCCGAACGTTAAAACTATCTCGATGTACGCGTCGATAAATAATATTAAGAATAAGACTGACGAAGAGCTTGAAGAGTTAAGGGCTTTAAATATAAATGACTTTAATATCGGCTTTGAGACCGCTCTTGACGACTTGCTGAAATATTTTAATAAGGGCTTTGATCTGACTGACGCACGAGAGCAGCTAACGCGCTTAAAGAAATTTAATTATGATTTCTCGTTAAATATAATAATCGGCGCGGCTGGCATGCAAAGATCGCTTGAGAACGCGATTGCAAATTCAGAATTTTTGAACGAGATACAGCCCTCGATGATTTTCGTCGGGACAATGCACATGGACAAGAATACACAGCTCAGAGCCGAGCGCGACGCGGGATTATTTACTGAGAATACTATTAAGCAAAATATAATAGAAGAAATAGAATTATTAAAGCGGCTTGACTTGCAGAAATCTTATTTTTACGGACGGCATGTTTCAAATTTAATTCCAGTCTGGGGCAACTTGCCGGATGACAAGCAAGCAATGTTAAACGAGCTTATCGAGGGCATAGGCGACTATCCCGAAGATTTTTTGAACTCAACGCCAGAGAAGGGCGCGGAAGGCGTTACCAGGGTCGCGAACCCTGGATCCATTTTTTGATGAGTTTAATTTTCATCCCGCACTTCGTTTTGTTTGTAATGCGCTTATACAAATTTGATGTTTTATTTTAATAATTTCAAGTTGCGTTAAAATATTATAGAAATTAATTTAAATTAATTTAAAGGAGCAATATCTAGCTTCTTTAAGAGTGTAATAAGATACTCTAGCCTCTATAAAAATAAAAAATTTGACTATAATAAAAAGGAGGTATATACTGCTACTAAGGGCTAGAGGGTGGGAGTGCAAGCCAAAGCACGTAAAATATAGAAAGTTGATACTCTAATGAGGAATCACTACCGATGGCTAGTCGGGAAGTAAAGCCTCCGGACTGTCGGGCA
>JAFSNU010000464.1 GCA_017447325.1 Synergistaceae bacterium
TGATTAAGCGCGAGGAAGCTCAGGCCAAGCGCGAGGCCGAGGCGAACAGGCTTGATGATTTAGCTAAAAAATTAGCTGAACGCGAGGCTAAATTATCTGAGAGCGAGAAAGAATTTGCCGACAAAGAGAGCGCTTTAAATGCAAGGGCAAAAGAGCTTGACGAGCTCGAGGCGAAAGTAAATTCTCATGCGGACGAGCTTAATAATCTTGAGGCGGGTTTAAAGTCTAAGGGCGAAGAGTTAGACAAGAAAGCCGAAGAAATTAATAACCGCGATAAAGTTTTAGCGGGCAAAGAGAGCGAGTTTAAGACGAGAGCCGAGCGCGTTGCTGCACGTGAGAATTTGCTTGACGAGATCCCGGGCTTTAATCCTGACACCGCAACTGAGAGCACTATAATGTACACGTTCGGACTTGCTAAAGCGGAGCGCGACGCGATGAAAGCTTTGCACGACAGCGCGATGGGCAAGTTCAGAAATAACAGAATTACCCAGGCCTATGACGAATTTTCGAAAGCTGCTGAACTTCAGCCGAGAGTAAATTATCTTTCGGCTTACTGGGCGGCCGCCGCAGCCGAGAGATTAAGAAACCGCCGCGGCGACGCTGTGAACTGGGTCAATAAAGCTCTGGCGATTAATCCGAACTATAAGCCGGCTCAGGACTTAAAGAAGAGGCTTGAGGCCGCGCCGAAAGCTCCTGCTCCTGCTCCTGCACCTGCAAGAAATCAGAGAAGACCGCAGCAGCCTCCGCGCAGACGCTAAATTAAAATTTAAAAATATTTTAAATTTAATATTAAAGGCTTTAACGCTGTGAGCTTAAAAATTTATTTTAGCTTGCAGCGTTTATTTAGAATAATTTTATTTAAATTTAAAGTTAGGAGCTTTGTTAAATAAAATGATAAAACTTGATGACATAGTTGTAAAATTCGGCGATTTCGAAGCACTTCACAAGATCAGCGTTCACGTTAAAGAGGGCGAGTTCTTCACGTTTTTAGGGCCGTCGGGCTGCGGCAAGACGACGACATTAAGAACTATAACCGGCTTTATCGATCCCGTCGGAGGCACTGTGTTAATGCGCGGCGAGGACATAACTCACAAGCCGGTCGAGAAGCGCAATATAGGCATAGTCTTCCAGTCTTACGCTCTGTTCCCGACGATGACTGTCCGCGATAATATCGCATTCGGATTAAAGATTAAGAAAGTTAATAAAGCTGAGATCGACGAGCGGGTTAATACTATCGCAAAGAAAGTTGACTTGTCGCAAGAGCAGCTTGAAAAGGCAGTCAGCCAGCTCTCAGGCGGACAGCAGCAGCGCGTAGCCATAGCAAGAGCGCTTGTCACTAATCCGGCGATAATTTGCATGGACGAGCCTTTAAGCAATCTTGACGCAAAATTGCGCGTGCAGTTACGCAACGAGTTAAAGCGTATGCAGCGCGAGTTTGGAATCACGACTATTTACGTCACTCATGATCAAGAAGAAGCCTTGACGCTCTCAGACAGAATAGCCGTGTTTAATAAAGGCTATATAGAGCAGATCGGCAATCCCAACGAGATTTATAATCACTCGAAAACTGAATTTGTCGCTAATTTTATCGGCGATATTAATAAACTTGAGCCGGAAATAGTTAA
>JAFSNU010000465.1 GCA_017447325.1 Synergistaceae bacterium
CAGCACGGATATAATTTGCCGTCGGGTCTTGATATTTTATTTAGCGGCAACTTGCCCGAGGGCGCAGGCTTGTCATCTTCTGCTGCAATAGAAGTTTTGACGGGACGCGTTATAAATGATTTATTTAATTTTAATCTTGACGGCGTGAAAATTGCGCTTTATGCTCAAGAGGCCGAGAATAATTTTGTCGGAATGCACTGCGGCATCATGGATCAGTTCGCGTCGAGCATGGGCAGGAAAGATCACGCGGTGCTTTTGGACTGCGCGACTTTAAAATACGAGTACGCGCCTTTAAGCCTCGGCGATTATAAAATAGTTATAACTAACTCGAACATGCCGCACTCGCTTAATAACTCGGCTTATAATTTAAGACGTGAGCAGTGCGAGGCAGCTTTAAGCGACTTGCAGAAAATTGTGAAGATTAAAAAATTATGCGAGTTAAATTTGAGCGAGTTTAAAGCAGTGAAGGACGCGATTAAAACTCCTGAGGCTTTGAAGCGAGCCCGTCACGCAATCAGCGAGAACGCGCGGACTTTGCAGGCTGTTAATGCGTTAAAGGCCGGCGACTTAAAAACTTTTGGAGAATTAATGAACGCGTCGCATGTGTCGCTTCGAGATGATTACGAAGTCACTATTCCGGAGCTTGATATTTTGGCGGAGCTTGCCTGGGCTTGCGAGGGCGTCGCTGGCTCGAGAATGACAGGCGGCGGTTTCGGCGGCTGCACTGTCAGCATCGTCAAAGAAAGTTTTATTGAAAATTTTAAAAATAAAGTCGGCGAAAATTATTTCAAGCGCACGGGACGCAAAGCGGACTTTTATGTGACTGAGACGTCCGACGGAGCGCGGAGAGTTGAGATTTAAAATTTTAAATTTTTATGGATTAAGCTTTAAAAATTTTTACGGCGCGAATTAAAATTTAAAATTTCTTGCGTGAGCTTGTGATAAAAATTTTTGCGGGCGATGCGTTGAGTTAAATTTTAAAATTTAATTTAAAAATTTAAGATTTATATTAAAATCTAAACGGTGCGATAATAAAGTATCGTTTAGATTTTTTATTTTAATTTTTATTTTAATTTTAATCTGGAGATTATGAGCATGAGTAAAAATAATATTAAGCGCGTTGAGCTTCACGATATTTTGAAATATAAATTTCTTTCAAGTCCAAAGTTTTCGCCGGACGGAAATATTGTAGCGTTTAAAGTCAGCAATGCTGATGTCGAGGCGAATAATTATAAAAGTTATATCTGGCTGTATTATATAAATGAAGAAGTTTTGACGCAGCTCACGAGCTTTGGCAGCGAAGGCGCGTTTTGCTGGAGCGTTGACGGGCGGGAAATTTTGTTTGTGAGTAATCGCGATTTAAATAATCAAGTTAAAAATTCTGAGATTTATAAAATAGATATTCACGGCGGCGAGGCGAGATTAAAATTTAAAGCTGAAAGATCTATAAGCGAGTTATGGGACACGGCAAGCGGTTTATTAATTAAAAATTTGGACTTGCGCGAGCCTGAGAAGTTAGAGGGCGCGGACTATATGATCTTTACTCAAATTCCGTTTTGCTCGAACGGGTCTAACTATACGGCTCAAAGACGCAATAGATTAAGTTTAATTAAAGCTGAAGATTTTATAGACTTAACGCCCGAGAGCATGGACGTCTTGAACGTGAAATTAAATCAAAATAAAATTTATTTCGCGGCGAAAGATTATGAAGACGTAATGCCGTTGACGACCGGAATTTTTAAAATTGATTTAAATAATTTGAGCATGAGCGAGTTATTAGAGCAAGGTCATTACACGTGGGCGTGCGCGGACGAGTTTAATGATAAATTATTGTTGACCGGCACGGACATGAAACGTTACGGCTTGAACGAGAACAAGAAATTTTTTGTATTAAATAATGAAAATAATTTGGAGTGCTTTACGCCGGAATTAGATTCGTGTTTAGATAATCGCATAGTCTGCGACTGCCGCTATGGCATTAAGCTCGACGGCGCGGAGTTTGTCGTTGATAATGGCAAGGCGTATTATATCAGCACTGAAGATTATAAAGCGTATTTATATGAATTAAATGCTCAGGGCAAGATTAAAAAATTAACTGAGAGCTTAAGCAGCGTTGACGACTTTGATGTTAAGAATAATAAAGCGGCTGTTATAGCTTTAGAAAATTTAAATTTGCAGGAGCTATATATAATAGAAGAAGATTGTGCGAAATGCGTCACGAGTTTTAATGCTGAAGCTTTGAAAGATTTGGATTTAAGCAAGCCTGAGTACGCGCATATCGAGAACGGAACGCCTGAAGGATTAGACTGCTGGTACATGAGGCCGATAAATTTTGAAGTCGGGAAAAAATATCCGGCGATACTGCACATACACGGCGGGCCGAAAGTGACGTTCGGAGACGTGTTCGATCATGAGATGCAACTTTTGGCGGCTCAGGGCTGGGCTGTTATCTTTTGTAACCCGAGAGGCGCGGCGGGCAAGGGCGACAAGTTCGCGGATATTAGAGGCGGCTACGGCACTGTTGATTATGATGATATTATGACGCTGACGGACTGGGCGGTAAAGACTTTGCCGTTTATCGATGAGAATAGATTAGGCGTGACGGGCGGCTCTTACGGCGGCTACATGACGAACTGGATTATCGGCCACACGAATAAATTCTGCGCGGCTGTCACTCAGCGCAGCATATCGAACTGGACGAGCAAAGAGGGAATGAGCGACATCGGCTATTACTTTGTGCCGGATCAGCAGCTTGCGGACATAGGCGAAGATATAAGCGCGTTATGGGACTGCTCGCCGTTGAAATTTGCAAATCAAGTTCGAACGCCGACGTTATTTATTCACTCGGATCAAGACCAGAGATGCGAGCTTGGCCAAGGGCTGCAATTTTTTACGGCTTTAAAGAAGAACGGCATCGAAGCAAAAATTTGCGTGTTCAAAGGCGAGAATCATGATTTAAGCAGAAACGGCAGACCGAAGCCGCGCCTCGCGAGACTTGGCGAGATAGTAAAGTGGTTCAGAGAGCATTTTTAAAAATTTAATATATAATAAAACGGTCTTGAGTTTTAATTTTTAATTAAAGCTTGAGGCCGTTTTTATTTTATGAGAATTTAATTATTAAAATTTATTTTATTAATATTAAAGAGAGGCTTGAATAAAATATAAAAATTTGAGCTTGTGAGTTCTAAAAATTTATTATGATAAAATGATTTCAGATTAAGTTAATTAATTTTAATTTGATTTAGGAGAGTCCCCGACAGTTTGCCGGGGAACTGTCGTGAAGGCTTAAAAAATTTCTCCCCGGCAACTTGGGGGTGAGATCTGATGAAAGACCTCGCTGAACTTCTGAGAGCAATTGCTCAACTGATAACAGCCATAGCGTCATTAATCCGATCAATAAAAAAGAGATAAACGCTGGCTAACCTCTACCTCTTCATCCACCGGTTAGGCGGCAACCTGACCGGCAGCGTATTATTTTCCGCCGCAACTCTCCTGTGCGGTATAAAATAATTATAGCATAATAAAATTTTAAAATATAAAAATTTTTAGCTAAGCTAAAATTTAAAGGATGTGTTAGGCTTTGCCCCGCTATATTTGTATTCACGGCCATTTTTATCAGCCGCCGCGCGAGAACCCATGGCTGGAGACAGTCGAGATTCAGGAGTCTGCGTCGCCTTGGCATGATTGGAACGCAAGAATTTCAGCCGAGTGTTACGGCAGCAATTCGGCTTCTCGTATCTTAAATTCAGAAGGCGAGATCGCGAAGATCTGCAATAATTATTCTAAGATGAGTTTTAATTTCGGCCCGACTTTATTATCATGGCTTGAAGAAAATGATAATTTATGTTACAAGGCGATAATCGAGGCGGATGTTATAGGCCGCAAAAAATTTTCAGGCCACGGGCCGGCAATGGCTCAGGTCTATAATCATATTATTATGCCGCTCGCGAACAGGCGCGACAAAGAGACGCAGGTTAAATGGGCTGTCAGCGACTTTCAAAAACGTTTTGGCCGGATGCCCGAGGGAATGTGGCTGGCTGAATGCGCCGTTGATACAGAAACGCTTGAAGTCCTGGCCGAAAATAATATTAAATTCACTGTATTGTCGCCTTATCAGGCCGAGGCCGTTAGATTTGCCGGACGCACTGACTGGATTGACGTTCGGGGCGGCTGCGTTGATACTCGCTGCGCGTATAAATGCAAACTGCCGTCGGGAAAGAGCATCGCGTTATTTTTTTATGACGGAGTTTTGTCGCAAAAGATCGCGTTTCAGGGCTTGTTAAACGACGGAGCTTATTTCGCGAGGCAGTTAATCGACGCTCACGCTGATTCAGGCCGGCCTGTTTTGTCCCACGTTGCGACGGACGGAGAGTCGTACGGTCATCATCACAAGTACGGAGACATGGCGCTGGCTTATTGCTTGGAGACTATAGACAATTCGTCTGACGCGCAATTAACTATTTACGGCGAGTTTTTAGAATTTTATCCGCCGGAGCAGGAAGTTAAAATTATAGAGAACTCGTCTTGGAGCTGCACTCACGGCGTTGAACGCTGGCGGAGCAACTGCGGCTGCAACACGGGGACGCCGAACTTTCATCAAGAGTGGCGCAGGCCCTTGCGCGACGCTTTAAATAATTTGCGAGACAAATTAGCAGATTTATACGAGAAGGCGGCTGCAAAATATTTTAATGACCCGTGGGAAGCGAGAAATAATTATATAGATATTTTAACTTTGCATGACCGGACGGATGAGAATATCGACAAATGGCTTAAAGCAAATTTAAAGAAAAATATAAAATTTGAGCAGGACGACAAAATTTTTGTGCTGTCGTTAATGGAAATGCAGCGTGATGCACTGTACATGTTCACGAGCTGCGGCTGGTTCTTCGATGAAATATCGCGCATTGAGCCGATACAAATTTTGCGTTATGCGGCGCGGGCAATGGAACTCGCGAAAAAATTATTTAATATTAATCTTGAGCCGGAGTTTTTGGAAATTTTGGAGAAGGCTCCGAGCAATATTCCAGAATTAAGAAACGGCGCAAAAATTTATGAATTATTAGTCAAGCAGAGCCGAGTGGACATGCCGCAGATGGCCGCGTATTACGCTATAACGTCTTTAATGCATGACTTCACGCCGAGCTTTGTTGACGGAGCTTGGAAGCTTTCGGGCAGCGCATTAAGATTTGGCGAGGACGCAAATTCGTTCTCAGCCGGAACTGTCAGAGTTCGCTCGAGAATAACGGGCGAGGAGTGCGCGTTTTTGTTCGCGGCAAATCACATGGGCGGGACTGCAATTTTAAGCGGAGTAATGCCTTTGTCTGAGATCAGGGCTTTAACTATGCAGGAAGTCACTGAGCTCCGCGAATTATTTAAAGAAGAGCCGGGCTATGAGCGCAAGCTTGTTGAAAAATTTGGATACATGCTTTACTCGTTAAGGCACATTCCGGCCGACGCGCAGCATAGATTATTGCGCGAGTTATTAAAGCAGGACGTTTTAAGAATAGAGACTGGCATTAGAGACATAGTTAGAAATTATGACCAGCTTTTAGAATATTTGACGACTTTAGAAGTTCGTCCGCCGGTAGTTATCACGGCAGCGGCTGAGTTCTCGCTCACGTCAGACATAGTTCACAGACTTGAAGAGCCGAGGCCGAACGTCACGGGAATTAGACGCGACTTTGAGCTTGCGGGCTTCTGGCAGATCAAGCCGAACGAGGAGCAAATCAGGACGGCATTCAGCAACTGCTTAAAACGTTTGTTGTCTCAGCAGTGCGACGAGCCTTGGAACACGCCGCTCATGGAAAATATTTCGCGCTTGATAGATATTTTCAGCGAGCAGTTCAAATGGACCTTGAGCCTGTACGAGTCTCAGAATTTATATTTCCAGCTCTTGAGACGTTTCGGCAAATCGTTTAAATCTGAAGCCGCGCCTCAGCGTGAATTAGTTATGAAGATCGGCAAGGCGTTGAAGTTCAGCGACGAATTATTGAGCAAATATTAAATTTTAATTTAATAAGATGAGCCAAGACTTTAAACGCCGCAGTCCTGTATTATATTTTTCGTTAGTCGCGGCTGTAGTTATTGCCTTATTATTTTATTATTTATATTTTGAAGCTGAGTTTCAAATCTCGCTTTACGCTTGCTGGCTTATGTGCATTAATATTGCTGCGTTTATATTTTACGGTTACGATAAATTTTTATCGCTGAAAAATTTTTGGCGAGTGCCTGAGTTAGTTTTGCATTTATTAGCCTTGGCCGGAGGATTTGTCGGAGCGTTTTGCGGGATGAAAATTTTCCGGCACAAGACGCGGAAATTTATATTTATATTTATAATAATTTTTGCGGCGTTAATTCAAGTTTTGATTTATTATTATATTTAATATATTTAAATAGGAAGGAGTTTTTATTATGCGGGTGAAATTTTTAAATTTATTTGCGTTGATGATTTTAGTTTTAATTTTAGCCTCGGGCGCATGGGCAGCGAAGATTAATCCAAATGATTATGACGAGCTTGAAGTTGCCCCGTTGAAGAGCGTGATAGTTTTATTAAAATTGCCGCATACTATAGATTTATATACTACGGACGGC
>JAFSNU010000466.1 GCA_017447325.1 Synergistaceae bacterium
CGGAGTTAAGCCACAGAGTAGGAACGTTTACAGATTCAGTTATACGCCGCATGACGCGCATCAGCAACAAGTATAACGCAATAAATTTGTCGCAGGGCTTCCCTGACTTCGATCCGCCGAAGGAGATGCTGGAAGCATTGTCTAAAATTGCTTATAACGGCCCGCACCAGTACGCGATAACTTTCGGAGCTAAAAATCTCCGCGAGGCAATTTGCCGCAAGCAAAGCAAAGCAATTAAACGCGATATCGATCCCGAGACCGAAATAGTTATAACATGCGGCGGCACGGAGTCGATGATGTGCGCGATGATGACGATATGCAACCCGGGCGATAAAGTTTTGGTGTTCTCGCCGTTTTACGAGAATTACGGCGCGGACGCAATTTTATCCGGAGCTGAACCTATCTACGTGCCGTTAGTCCCGCCGGAATATAATTTTGATATTAATATAATCGAGAATGGCTTTAAGGCCGGAGCGAAAGCGATTATAATCTGCAACCCGTCCAATCCATGCGGCAAAGTCTTTACCCGCGAAGAGCTTACAGCAATAGGCAATCTTGCAGTTAAGTACGACGCTTTTGTTGTTACTGACGAAGTCTATGAGCATATAGTCTTTAAGCCTCACGAACACGTTTACGCCTCGGGCTTGCCGGGCATGTTCGAGCATACTATCACATGCAATTCTTTATCAAAAACTTTCTCGATCACCGGCTGGCGTTTAGGCTATTTAATCGGACCGGCTGACGTCGTTGACGGAGCGCGCAAAGTTCACGACTTCTTAACCGTCGGAGCGGCGGCGCCGTTACAAGAGGCTGCTGTCACGGGATTAAACTTGCCTGAAAGTTATTACGAAGACTTACGCGCTTTATACACCCGCAAGCGCGACAAATTTATCAAAGGCCTTGATGATATAGGCTTAAAGCATAACGTACCGGCCGGAACTTATTTCGTCATGGTCGATATTCAAGACTTCTTAAATCTCCCGCAGTTTAACGGCATGAGCGATTTGGAGTTCTGCGAATGGGTGATTAAGAATATCGGCGTCGCTGCCGTCCCGGGCTCGAGCTTCTTTAAAGAGGACGTTAATAATTTAATCAGGCTTCACTTCGCACGCAGCGAGGAGACTTTGGACGAGTCTATAAGACGCTTGGCCAAGCTTCAAGATTTATTAAAATAATTTAAATTAATTTAAAATTAAAATAACGCGGCGGGTTAAAAATTAATTCAGCCTGCCGCGAGTTTTAAATTAATTAATCACGCGTATATAACTTTGCCATTAGGCTTGGGGATTTCGCGCCCCAAGATCTCAGCTGTCTCAATCCATTCTGAGATAATAAGATCGCTGCTTTTAACCGCGTCCTCTATCGTCTCGCCGTCGGCCATGCATCCCGGCAGCTCAGGGACTTCAACAATAAATTTATTATCATCTTTCGACAAGTATATAATCCGCTCGTACTTGTACATTTTATATTATAATCAAAACTCCCCGCTTATTAAATTAGCCTGTATTTTATTATAACATCCCGCACTTGTTTAACTTGATAAGCTTTAGCCTTATTGCCGTCCGGTTGTATATTTATAATTTCGTCAATGCCGCTTCGCC
>JAFSNU010000467.1 GCA_017447325.1 Synergistaceae bacterium
CATCGTCATTGAAACCGACATTTGATCCAACGGTATGCCCGCAAACAAAATTTCCATGTCTAAAATCGAGTCAACCGCAACTCCGGCCTTGCCGACGTCGCCGATAACTCTCGGATGATCTGAGTCGTAACCTCTGTGAGTTGCTAAATCAAACGCTATAGATAATCCTTTCTGTCCGGCAGCTAAATTGCGGCGATAAAATGCGTTGCTCTCTTCTGCTGTAGAAAATCCCGCGTATTGACGCACTGTCCAAGGACGAGTGACGTACATTGTCGGATACGGCCCTCTTAAATACGGCGGCAGCCCGGGCTTGTCAAACTTCAAATGCTGATAGCTTGAATTTTTATCGGCTGTGTAAAGCGGAGCTACGTCGATCTGCTCCATTGTTCTATAATTCATCTCGTCGGGAGCTTTGCCGGTCTCGCTCTTGAACATGCGCTCCCATGCTTTAGCGTCGTACGCCGGCCCTGTCCCTTTTAATAACGCGGGCGCGGCCAGATCTATTTTCGTGAAGTCAGGCGTCATAATTAAAACATCCCTTTCAATTTCTGAAATTCTGTCAATAACTCAAGGCAATTTGATTTAACGCTGATATATCCGTCTATGCCGGCCTCGTCATAGCTTGCTTTAAATTCAGCTGCAGGCTCTCCGGCTAAATATACTTTCATGTCAGGCTTCTTTGCTTTAATTAATTTTGTTAAAGCCGGAACGATCTCAGGATAAGTTGCGTCCGTACTGCAAATCACGCTGATTAACGCATTGCTATTAACGGCAGCCTCGGCGCACTCTTCGACAGTTTTAAATCCGTCGTTGCGCAGCATCTCGAACGCCGCAACTTCCATGAAACCGGATATAAAATCGGCGCGGGCTTTGTGCTGAGGTATCGGTCCCATGTTCGCCAAAAATATTTTTAAATTATCATTATTATTCTTAGCTTTATAATCTTCAGTGCGCAGTCTTAACTCTTCAAACTGCTCCGTCCAGCGGTGAGCTTTAATAGGCTTGACTTTATCGCCGTAAGTTTTATTTTTATTATTTAAATTAATATCGCTGTGCTCGAGCATATTAGGATACATGTTCGTTCCGACGGCGCGGTCAGCTCTTGACGCGAGTTTCTTAAATCTTGCGTTTAAAGTCTGCTCTATATCGTCTTGAATTAAGCCTTGTTTAATGCTGTTTAAGAATCCGCCCTGCGATTCAATCTTTTGCAGCTCTTCCCAAATCTTTAATGCTACTTCATGAGTTAATCTGTCGATATACCATGAGCCTCCGGCGGGATCGACCGGCTCGAGCAAATTAAATTCCTTTTGCAGCATGATCTGCGCGTTGCGTGCAACTCGTCTTGAAAATTCGCTCTGAGGCTTTAAAGTTTCGTCAAAGTTGCAGACGGTCAAGCCCTCGACTCCAGCGACTACAGCCGAGAACGCCTCGGTCGTGTTTCTTAACATATTTACATACGGATCAAAAATAGTTTTTGTAAACGACGAAGTTTTTGCAAATATTTCGCAGCGTTTTGCGTCGTCGTCTCCGCCGAAGCTCTCGGCAATACGCGCCCAGACAATGCGAGCCGCGCGAATTTTAGCAATCTCCATAAAGAAGTTCGCGCCCTGCGAGAATTCAAATCTCATACGCCTTGCTGCCTCGCCGATCATAATTCCGCGGACTAACATCGATCTTAAAATCTCTATCGCCGCAGTCATTGCGTACGCAGCTTCCTGAACCGCGCTTGCTCCGCCGTTGTGAGCGACTGAGCCGCGAATTAAAATCGTTTTAACCGGCGTGTGCTTCGCGTCAGCCCATTTAATGCTCTCGGCCATGTCGTCAAATAATTTGTCTAAATCTTTCGGCAAGTCTCCGGTCTCGAGCAAAACGCCCAGCGGGTCAGCGCCGATGCAGCCCTTTAAATCACGCGCGTCATTCTCTAAAGCCTTTAAAGTTTCAAGCGCCGAAGCTCCAGCATAAATATATAACGGCTTGTCTAATAATCCGTTTAAAACTTTATGAATATTATTAGCTAAATTTTTATCAAGATTAAATGCCGCTGTCGTTGCTCCGCGCTCGAGCTCGTGAACTAACGCTTTATGCAGCTCGTCAGGATCGCTCTCGCTGACAAACTGCGCGATCTCCCAAGGATGTTTTAAATTTCCGGAAGCCGAGTTGCCCCGCAAAGCAAACAATCCCGGGAACGTGCGCGCTGCTTTTAAATCTTTTGTGTCTTCAACAGTGTAAAGCGGATTAAGCGTGATGCCCTCGTAGGTGGGCGTGAACATCTTTTTCTCAAACGGCGCGCCCTTTAAGGCTTGAACGGCCGCCTCTTTCCATTCGTCGTACGACGAGTAATTAAAATCAAATTCCAAATCACTCATACTGCGCAACCCTCCATAAATTGAAATTAAATATTTTAAATTTTAAATATTTTTTATTATAACTTAAATAATTTATAAATTATTATTTATTGCAAGCTTATTATAAATAGAAGAAGTTTTAACGAGCCGCAAAAATTTTTAGATTATTATGCTATATATAATAGAAGAACTTTTAACGCGGCGGCAAAAATTAATTTTAATTTAAGCCTATTATAAATATGTAGAAGATTTTTAATTTTAAATTTTGGATGTGATGAATGGGATGAGCGGTGAGCCTTTAGTGAGCGTTATTGTTCCGGCGTATAACGTTGAAGCGCGAATTAAATTCACGCTAAACTCTATTATTAATCAGGACTATAAAAATCTTGAGATAATTTTTGTTGACGACAATTCAAGCGATAATACTTTAAAGACTGCGCAAAATATTTTGGAGCAGAGCTGCAAAAATTTTAAAATTATAAAGCATGAAAGTAATTTAGGCGTAGCAGTCGCGAGAAATGACGGCATTGACGCGGCAAGCGGCGAAGTAATTTGGTTCTGCGACGGAGACGACGAGGCGGAATTAAATTTAATTTCAAGCTTGTTAAAATTAATTTTAAAATATAACTGCGAAATTGCATTTGCAGGCATGATTAAAAGATTTGAGAATAATATTAAGCCTGACGAGTTTTATAAAATAAATTTGGGAGGGTCTTATGTGAGAGACGCGAGCGAAATTTTATATTTGCGCCTTGCGTCTAAACTCTCACCGCACTTCTGCGCAATGCTTTATGACGCAAAATTTTTGAAAGATTTTAATTTAAGATTTATCGACGGCTGCACTGCCGGCCAAGACGTTATATTTGAGCTTGAGGCTATGAGCAGGGCAAATAAAATTGCGTTCATGAACGAATGTCTTTACATTTATATTCAGAGCTCAAGCAGCGGCCAAGTGCGCGACCGTGATAAATTTGAAAAGCGTTTGCGGCGTTATAAAGACTTCACGGCGGGACACTTTCACGCGGCTGAATATATCAGCAGGCACGCAAAGAATTTAAAGATTAAAAGTTTAGCCGAGAATTTATTATTGCCCGAAGCTTTAATCAGGCAGTTTAATGTTTATTCCCGAGAAAAAAATTATGACGCGTTTAAAAATTTATTAAGCTCGCAAGGCACTAAAAAAATTTTGTTAAGCTCGATAAGATTTTTATTTAACAAGCCGGAAATATTTTTTAAAGCTTTAAGCGTTATACTATTTCCGAAATTATACTATAAATTAAGGCAGGATTATTAATTATCATGAGCATATTGAAGAGTTTTAATAAGCGCGTGAATATTTTTAAAAATTTTGACTTTAAAGTCGGCATGGCGGATTTATTCGCAACTAATATTTTCACGCCGTCGCTGAGA